>CAYQAD010000094.1:6908-8897 GCA_964415125.1 uncultured Phycisphaeraceae bacterium
CCAGATGCAGCACCGGATGCGCGAGCTCCAGCCCACGGGCTAACCGTCTCCGGCCCCGGGACATGGCCCCGGAGGGCAACGGGCCCGGACAACCTGAATGACTTCGCAGCGGGCGGCTCTGGTGGGGCCGCCCGCTGTCGCGTTGTTCGCAGCCGTCCACGCCGCACTCCCCGTTCGTGGGCGATCCGCATACGCTCGGTCCGATGGCAGGCACCAGCACAGATCGCGAGCGGGTCTTCATCGGCCTGGGCTCGAACGTCGGCGACCGCCGGGCCACGCTCGAGGGCGCGGTCGCCGCGATCGGGCAGCGTTCCGGGGTGTCGGTGGTCGCGGTCTCGGCGATCCGCGAGACCGCGCCCGTGGGGCCGGTGGAGCAGGGCCCATATCTCAATGCCGCGGCGGAGGTCGCCTGCGACCTCGAGCCCGAGGGCCTGCTCGCAGCGCTGCTTGAGATCGAGCGCACCTTCGGGCGGGAGCGATCGCGCGAGACCCGCTGGGGCCCGCGCACGCTCGACCTTGACGTGCTGCTGTTCGGGCAGCGGCAGATCCGGACTTTTGACCTCGAGGTGCCGCACCCCAGGATCGCCGAGCGGCGGTTCGTGCTCGAGCCGCTGGCCGACCTCGCGCCGGGGTTTGTGGTCCCGGGCGCTGGTGTTTCCGTGGCCGAACTGCTCGCGAGGGTTCTATCGGAGGTGTCGAGTTGATGCGTGCTCGCGTAATCGGTGTGGTCGTCTCGACTTTGCTCTGCTCGATAGCGCGGGGTGATCCCGCCGCGACGGCACACGTGGCGCAGCTTGCGTCGCGGTATGCCGAGGCGGGCGGCAGTGGGGCGGTCGAGGTGATCGTGACGCCGAGAGCCGACGCCGAGCCGCAGCGCGCGGTGATGCAGTGGCGCGTCGAGCGGCAGCGTGAGGGGCAGGCGGTCGTCGCGCTCCAGCTCGGCGACCTGCGTCTACACGCGGCGGACGGTCGCGGCGTGGCGGCGCGGGGCGGGCGGTACTTCGAGTGGCGCTACGACGAGCCGCTGACCATGGACACGCTCGCCCGCGTGCTGCCGGAGATCCCGGTGATGGCGCTGGCGATGTCGCTCGGCGACGACGGCGGCGGCGTCGATTGGCTGGTGCTCACCCGGCGTGACACGGGCGTCGACCACGTCATCGGGCGCGCGGGGGACGACCTCATCGGCGTCGAGTCGCGCGGCGGGGTGATCGAGCGGGTCGTCCGCCAGCGCGAGCTGCCCGAGCCTTGGACCGTCGAGACGGTCCGGCAAGGCCCCGCGGCGATCTCGGCCGATCCGATCGACACAGAGGGCTCGGCGCGAGCCGGCTCGCTGCCCGAGCTGTTCGCGCCGCCGGTGGGGCTGGTCGCGGGGGCGGCGCTGCCCGAGCTCGGGCTGATGGGCCGCGACGGTCTGGCGTGGGAGCCCTATCTCGCGTGCGACGACGGGATCGACTGGATGGTGGTGGCGATCGTGCCGGCCGACGACATGGCGTCGGCGACGCGGGCGGGGGTGGTGCTGGCCAGCAGCGACGCGTTCTGCCCATCGTTGGTGGCGCGATTCGACCTTGCCGACTTCTCCAAAGCGGCGCGGCGGACAACGCTGGCGCAGTGGTCGGTGGTGGTCGCGGGCAGCGTGCCGATCGCGTGGACGGTCAGCGACATCGCGATCGGCGACGGCGTGCTCGCGGTGATCTCACCCGACGGCACGGTCGCGGGCGTGCGCGCGCTCGACGCCGAGGCGCCCGAGCTCATCGAATGGGTTCGCGCCCAGATACCCGCCGGCCAGACGCCCGCGGATTGACGGCGTGGTCGGCGGTCAGCCGGCCTCGGCGCGCGGGTGGGCCTTGCGGTACGCGTCCTGCATGCGCTGCGTGGTCAGGTGCGTGTAGACCTGCGTGGTCGACAGCGACTGGTGGCCGAGCAGCTCCTGCACGGAGCGGAGGTCCGCGCCGTTGTCGAGCAGGTGCGTCGCGAAGCTGTGCCGCAGCG
>CAYQAD010000095.1:0-8874 GCA_964415125.1 uncultured Phycisphaeraceae bacterium
TCACGCAGCAGCTCGCGCATCCGCTCCTGCTTCTGGTAGTCCAGCTCGTCGGCCACGCCGTGCACCCGCGCCGCCCGCATCGATCCCGAGACCTCCACGGTCGCCGCGAAGATCTGCGTGTAGTTCCGCTGCCGCACGCGGTTCGTGAACCGTGCCGCGTCCGCGTCGGCCCCCTCCAGCGCCGCGTTGCCCAGGATGTTCAGCACCATGTTGTTCGCGAGCGTCGCCGGCGTCGTCCCGCCATAGCCACGCGACACCTGGATTGCGCTCCCGCTGATCCCACTCACCAGCATCACCTCCGACGATCCGCCCGGCCGCACAAGATCGCCAGGGCGGAATCGCCCGATGTTGTCCACCGTGATCGTCGTCGCCGACGTCGGGCTCGGCGAGAAGCTCGTCTGGTTCACCTGATCGGTGTTCGGCAGCAGCGTGTCCTCGATCCACTCGTGCACCGTCGACATCGCCGGGCCCTTCGCATCGCCAAGATGCGAGAGCAACGGCGTCTCGTGCGGGCTCACAATCCCGATCACGTCCGCCACGTCCTCCGCCAACTCGGGCAGCGTCGCGCCCGCCCCAAAGGTTGCCTTGCCTGTAAATGCCATCGCCATGCTCCTTCGCGCTCATCGCGCATCAGTTCTCACTTGCCGCACCCGCCACGACCACCGCCGCGGGCCCACACATCCAGCCTGGGCGTCAACTAGTTCGCGTTGCGCTTCACGCGCAGGTACCGCAGCACCTGCCGTCGATCGCCGCTGCACCGCGCCGTGTCGTGCGCCTCGCTCAGCGCCGTGTTGCCCGCGGGCGCCTCACCCGCCATCGCCGCCGAGCCGAACCCCGCCGACGAGAACAGCCAGGGCCGCTCGCGACGCAGCGCCGCGGCCACACCCGCGAGATCGGTCGGCTCCACGCCCTCAAACCCACGCTCGGCAAGCAGCCGCGCCGCATCAAGGTCGAGCACCCCCGCCTCGATCAGCGCCCGATCGAGCTCGCGCCCCAGTGCCGCCGCGTCCGCCGACGCCGCAGCCTCGGCCACCTCGGCCTCGAGCGCCGAGATCCGACCCTCGAGCTGCTCCACCCGCGCCTCCGCAGCAAGCGCACGCTTCCGCCAGTCGCCCTCCTCCCGCACCACGTCCGGCCGGTCGTCGGCGGGCTCCGCGCTCGCCTCGGTCTGCCCGCCCGTATCCCCCGGGCCGTCCCGCCCGCCGCCAGGAAACTGGATCTGCTCGAACTCACTCATCGCCGTTCCTTTCCATGTGTCTCGATCAAGTCGTGCCAACGTCCGTTGCCATCACCCACGCGCGGCGCGCACCGATCGCCCGCCGTCGCCCCTTCAGCGCCATCGCACGCCCCCGCCAGCGCGTCCGTCAGACGATCCCCGGGTCCGTCGCCGCGTAGCCGAGCTCCGCGAGCACCCGCTCGTCCGGCACGCCCAGCTCGCGCTTCGCCCGCGCCGAGGCCACCTGCTCGCGCACATCCACCGGCAGCGGATCGGGCCACTCGATGCGAAGCCCGCGCGAGGACGCCTCGGTCCGCAGCACCCCCGCCGCGTCGAACGCCGAGAGCATCAGCTTGCTCATCTCGATCAGCCCGCGCCCGTACGTCACGCGCTTCCGCGCTGTCTTGCTCAGCACGCCCATCAGCGTGATCCGCAGCGCGTTCGCGCTCGACAAGTTCCCGATCTTCGCCCGCACCACGCCCGACGCGAGCGGCGGCACGCCGCTGGTCTTGTCCATCGCCTCACGCACCTCGAGCACGTGCGCATCCTCGCTCGGCGTCAGGCCATCGCCACCAAACGCGACGATCTCCGCGTCCGGGTTCTCCGTCACCCACACCTGCCCGGGCCCGATCGGCGCGCGATCAAACCCGTCGATACCCTTCGCGAGATACATCCGAAACGACTGCAGCGTCACCCGGCTCGCACGATCGCTCAGCCGCGTGTTCAGCTCGTCCTGCAACGGGATCAGCGCCTCGACCTCGCTCAGCCCGTCGTACCGGAACGGTTGCGACAGGTTCTGGATGTGCACCATCGGCAGCACGCCGCCAGTGAAGCGCATCAGTGTCTCCGCGATCAGCTTGCCGTCCTCGTACAGCCGCCGGCGCGTCGGCGTGATCAGCTCCGTGCTCACCCGCCGCCGTCGCGTCGCCGCCACGCCCCGCGCAACATCGCCGAGCGAGCGGGGCTTCATCTCGTTGAGCTCCCGCTCGTGGTGGATCGCAAACCCGCGCACCTGCCGATAGTCCCGGTCGTCCTGGATCGGCACCGCCCGCGTCGGCTCGACCACCTCCACACGCACCAGCCGCGATGCCAGGTCAATCAGCCGCGCCTCGTCATCGGCATCGACACCCCCGCCCGCCGCAACCGCCGCCGCCAGCCGCTCGTCGACCCGAAGCACCAAATCGACCGACCCGTAGACATGCCCGAGCAGCGCAATGTCCTGCAGCAGCGCGATGCCGCCCGACGCCTCCCACGCCGCGTCGAGCACCCGCTCGATCCGCCGGCGCTTCGTCTCGTCCGCCGCCGTGCTGCTCAGCACGATCGGCTTGCCGAACATGAAGTCCACCATCGTGTCCACGCGCCACCCGATGTCGTTCTCGATCACCACCTCGCGCCGCGACTCGGCCCGGTCGTCCAACTCCGCCGACCGCGTCCGCAGCCGCTCGGGCAGCCCGCATTCCTGCGCAAGCCGAACCCGCAGCGGCGCATCGCGGTCCGCGCTCACGACCGTCTGCGCCTCGTTGCGGTAGTACGACCACAGTCGCCGCAGCCTCGGTGCCCGCCCCGCGCGGTGCGACGCGATCGCGTGATCGAGCACCGCCTCGTCGATCCCAATCTCGGCAAGCGCGTCCGCGTGCACCTCGGGTCGGATCGCCAGTGGTCTCTCGGTCGTCGTGCCCGCTGCGTGCATGGCGTGTCTCCTTCGGGGGAACGCGGTGGTCGCTCGATGCCCGGGCCGCCGCACACTCCGCGACGACCACACCACACGCCCCCGCGGACACCCCCGAGCGCACACACACCGCACACCCAACCGCGCGCAGGCCACAACCGCCGCACGCACACAGACTTGCGATCGAAGAAATTCTCGAAGTTTGTTCGCGCCGCGCCCCGCCGCGTGCGCACGCCAAGCGCAGTCACACGCCGTCAGGAAGCATCAGGAAACGTGGGGCACCGCCGACACGCCCGCTAGTCGGCGTGCTCGACCACCGCGTACTGATCGAGGTTGACCACCACGATCTCGCCGTCGGCTTTCTTCAGCTCGAGCCGATCCAGCCAGAGCTTCTTGTCCTTGCTGTGGGCGAACCACGAGCCGGTCTTCTGCTGCCCGACACGCTGGACCGTGCCCTCGAACGTCGTCGCCAGCGCGCCGGTCAGCCGGGGCATCTGCTTGGTCACACGAACCCGCTGGCCCACCTCGATGTGCTCGTGCTTCATTCCGGTCATCACGTCAGCCCCATCATCCACAAGCCGTCGGTCCGTCCACGCCCAGCGCGCAGCTCGGCCCAAGTCTATTCCACCCGAAACGCCCCGCGGTCGACCGCCCGCCAGGCCCGAGCCGCCGCCAGGACCCAGCTCAGTCCTCCCGCGACACACCCAGCTGGCGGTACTTCTCGCGGTACTTGTCCGCAAGCTTCGACTGCTTGTTGGACAGATCGATCTCCCGCCCGCCGATGAACGCCGCCTCGACCCGGCTGGTCACCTCCCACGGCTCCCCATCGATCACGATCAGCGTCGCGTCCTTGCCCTCTTCGAGCGAGCCCACGCGATCGCCGACGCCCAGGATCTCGGCCGCCGAGAGCGTCAGCCCGCGCATCGCCGCCGCGGGCTCCAGCCCGAACGCGATCGCCTTGCCCGCGTGGTGCGGCATCGACCGCTCGTGGGCCGGGTCGTCCCCGTTGCTCAGGCACCAGCGGATCCCCGCCGCCTCCAGCTCCGCCGGCACCGTGTACACCGCGTCGTACGGCGCGTCCGCCCGCTTGGGGAACGTGTTGATCCCGGTCAGCACCACGTCCACATCGTGCGCCTTGAGCAGGTCGCTCACCATCGGCGCGTCGCGGCCGCCCACGATCACGATGTCCAGCCCGCGCTCGGCACCCCAGCGCACCGCCGAGGTGATCTGGTCCATGTCCTGGGCACGCACGAACACCGGCCGCTGATCGCTCACGCCCTCGAGCGTCGGGCGCAGCGCCTCCAGACGAACATCCACCGCCCGCGTCGAGTCCGCGTCACGCTCCCCGACGTACGCCTCGGCCTGCGCCCAAAGCCCGTCGATCTGCGCAAGCTGCTCGTCGCGCCGTTTCGTCTGCTCGCCGGCGCTCATCTCCATCCACCACGCGGTCACCGGCCGCATGTTCGGCCAGTTCACCACCACGCCCGCGTCGGGCATCAGCGCAAGATCATGATTCGTCCACCCCTCGAGCTGCATCACACTCGCACGCCCCGGCACCCGCCCGCCACGCGGCATCACCCCCGCAACGAGAATGCCCGCCGAGCGCGTCACCGGCATCAGCGTCGAGTCGGGATTGAACGCCACCGCGGGCAACGCCTCGGGCGTGATCGCGCCCGTCTCGTTGTAGTCCTCGGTCTGCTTGAGCGCCTGGATCTCGCTGAGCCCAAGCGCCGTCGTGCCCGAGATCATCCCCGGCATCACGTGCTTGCCCGACGCGTCGATCAGACGCATCCCCGGCTCCAGGTCCCGCAGCGCCGGGCCGACGAACGTGATCACGCCGTCCTCAAAGATCACCAGACCATCCTCGATCGGCTCGCCCGCGATCGGGTGCACCGTGCCGCCGAAGATCGCGATTGCCTGCGTTTGCTCGGGCGCGGTCACGGTGAGGTCCTGTGCGCTCGCCGCACACGCCGCCATCGCAACCACACCGCACACAACGCCGCGGACCATGCTCGGAATCATGTCAATCACTGCCATGGCTTAGTGCCCTCCCAGCGTGTGGATGCCACCGACGCCGCACACGCCGCAGGTCGCAAATGTTGGATCGATGCCGCGTGCGACCTCTTCGATCAGGTGCTCCATCAGGTGCGCGACCTCATGGCTCAGCCCGCCGTGCGCGTGGCCATGATCGTGCCCGTGCCCGGGCTCGGCGTCGCCGCCCGGCTGCTCGCCCACCATGTCGGGCTCCTTCGCCGAATCGCCCGCCGCCGACGCCATCATCTCAGGCCGACCCTCGGCGAGGATCTTCTGGATCAGCCTCGCACGCTCGGCCCGGTTCGCCTCGCGCATCGCAAGGTCCCGCTCCTCGGTGTAGTACGCGCGACCATCTATGAACGTCGCGACGCACTTGCTCGTCGTGCTCAGCGGGTGCCCGTTCCAGATCGCAAAGTCCGCGTCCTTGCCCTTCTCGAGCGAGCCCACGCGGTCGTCGATCGCCAGCTGGATCGCCGGGTTGATCGTCACGAACTTCAGTGCCTCGGCCTCGTCCATCTCGCCGCCGTACCGCACCGCCTTGGCAGCCTCGGTGTTCATGCGACGCACCAGATCGTCCGAGTCGGAGTTGAACGACACCGTCACCCCCGCCTCGTGCATGATGGGCCCGTTCTGCGGGATCGCGTCCTGCACCTCAACCTTGAACGCCCACCAATCGCTGAACGCGCTCCCGCCCAGCGCCGTCTCGCGGATGTGCTCGGCGACCTTGTACCCCTCCAGCACGTGCTGGAACGACCCGATCGTGAACCCAAACGCCCGCGCCAGGTCGCACAGCATCAGGATCTCGTCCTGACGATACGAATGGCAGTGGATCAGCCGATCCCCCGCGAGAATCTCCGCGATCGGCTCGAGTTCCAGGTCGCGCCGGAAGGGTGTGCCGGCGCGTGCCGCCGCGTCCCGCGCCTTGGCGTATTCCTGCGCCGCGAGGAAGCGATCGCGGATGATCGCCTCGACACCCATGCGCGTCTGCGGGTAGCGCGTGCCGTCGGAGTTCCAGTTCTTCTGCGTGACGTTCTCGCCCAGCGCGAACTTGATGCCGAGCTTCGCGCCCTCCATCCGCATCTGGTCCGGGTCGGTCGAGCCCCACCGCACCTTGTGGATCGCGTTCTGCCCGCCGATCGGGTTCGCCGAGCCGTGCAAGCTGTTCACCGTCGTCACGCCGCTGACCAGCTGGCGGTACCAGCTGATGTGCGTTGGGTCGAGCGCATCGCCGATGCGCACCTCGCTGGTGATCTGGTCGCCGCCCTCGTTGACGCCGAAGCGGAACAGGCCCGAGTGCGAGTGCGCGTCGATGATGCCCGGCGTCACGTGCAGCCCCGCGCCATCGATCTCCACAGCGTCGCCCGGCACCCGCAGATTGATCTTCTCATCCGAGCTGCCAACCCACGTGATCGTGCCGTCCTCGCAGAACAGCACGCCGTCCTCGATCACGCCGCGCTCGCCGCTCGTCCAGATCGTCGCGCCGCGCACGATCACCGCGCCCTGCTCCGGGATCGCCCCGGCATACGGGCCGAACGGCATCGCGAGCTCCTCGCGCGCCGGCTCAAACTCGTCGGCCTTCTTGCCCTTCCACGCCACCCACGAGAACGGCTGCCCGTCCGATCGGTTCCCCTCGCCCACCAACCGATCGCCCATCACGCGGGCCCGCATCGGGAAGTCCCCGCCCCAGCCGAACGGCCCGTGGTCGAAGATGAAGCTCAGCCGATCGCCCTCGACCGACACGTCCCGCGCCGCAACCTCCACCGACTCGCCCTCGGCGTTCGTGTCGAACACCGTGACCGTGCCGTCCTTGTCCACCTCAAGCCCAAGCGTGAACCGCCCGGCCAGCCGCGCGTGCCACGTGCCCGCCAGATCGGCAAGCTCCATCGCCGCCTCCGCCCGCGTCGCGCTCCACTGGAACGTCCGCTCGTCGGCAAACCGCCCCTGCCCGATGATCACGTCCGCGCCGTCGGCCCGCGAACGCGAGCCCGCGACCACGAAGCTCGCCGCCTCGCTGTCCTCGTCCGCCGCGGGCACGTCAACCACGAACGCGATCGAGCCCTGCTCGATCACGACCTTGCGGGCCTTGTTGCCCTTGTCATCGTCTTGATCCGCCAGCGCCACGCGCACGCTCTTCCCGTCGATCGTCATGCGATACGTGTTCGGCCCGGCCGCCAGGTTCCACACGCCGTCGAACCCGCGGTCGGGCGTCGCCTTCACCTCGTGCCGGTGCCCATCGACCCACACGTCCAGCACGCTCGCGCCCTCCGCGAAGATCGGCCGATCCGACACGAGCAGGTTCGCCCGGCGGCCCTTCTCCACCGTTCCGACCTGGTCTCCCACGCCCAGCAGGTCCGCCGGCGTGGTCGTCAGCATCCGCAGCGCCTCGCGCTCCTCAAGCCCCTCGCGCACCGCGCGTCGCACGTTCTTCAGAAAGTCGCCGCGGTTCTTGAGCCGGTGCGTTGTGAGTGCCACGCTCGCACCCTCGGCGTGCAGGCGGCGCGCCGTGGTCGGCGCCTGCTCCCACATCATCAGCTCGCGCAGCTCCACCGCGTCCGCGGCACCGGGCGTGAAGACATCCGGCGCGTCGGGGTACACCACCGGCAGCACGATCGGCCGGCCCGTGCCGACCACCGAGTCCAGCCGCTCGAGCTCGCGACCGCTGCCAACCAGCACGCCGAGTCGGCCCGCCTCCTCGAGCGTGCGGTGCGCCAGCACCGCCATGCCCGCCTGCTCGCAGTCGAAGTAGATCAGCGCGTCCGCCGCCAACGCATCGAGGCTGTTGGCCGGCATCGCCTCGCCCGCCTCGCGCATGTCCGCCTGCCACGCCGCGTCGATCAACGCCTGTCGTTGCAGCGCCACCGCGCCAATCACGCTCGTCGGGTACGTCCCGTTGCGCCAGCTCCCCGTGTCGAAGCCAAGCACGTGCACGCCGTCGGCCCGGTACACGGCGCTCGAGCGATCGCTCGCCCGCGCCGCCGGCTCGCCCAGGCCGACCACCGCGCCGCGACCGCGGACCACACCCCCCTTGGGCGCAAGCCCGGCCGTCGCGAACCCCTGCGAACGCAGCGACTCCCGCGTTTTCTCGCCGGCACCCTCGCCGTGCAGCACGTGCCGCTCGGGCGTGGTCATGCTGTTCCAGTGCGTGCCGGGGGCGTCCGCGTCGGGCTTGGGCGCGTCGACCTCGACAAACGCGTCGACAAACGCCGGGTAGACATACAGCCCCGTCCCGTCGTGCACCTGCGCTCCGCCCGCGTCGCCATCAACACGCACCGACGTGATCCGCCCGTCCTCGAAACGCACCGTCGCGTTCTCGAGCACCTCGCCCGGCCGGACGAACACCGTCGCGTTTGTGATCGCGTGCGCCGTCGGCCGCGCCGCGTGCGGCCCGTTGGGCGTCGGGTTCATCGGGCTACGCCCAAGACCCGTCGGCTGCGCCGCAGCCGCGGCAACCACACCCGCGAGAGCAACGCCTCGCACACAAACGCCTCTGGAAATCTTCATATGCAGATAGTACCGCCCGAAGCCGCCCACCGAGCCCGCCGCGTGTGGGCCGCAACCAAGCCCGCTCCTACCATCGACACTGGCGCACCAAGCCGCGCCCCGATCCCTTGGAGATACCCCCAATGACCATCGCCCCCGCGCCCACCAGCCCGCTCGAGCTCATCCCCGGAAACGCCGCCATCGGCCAGTCCGGCGGGCCCACCGCTGTCATCAACCAGTCCCTCGTCGGCGTCGTCGAGGGCCTCCGCCAGTTCGCCAAGGTCGGCGCCGGCGGCACGATCACCAAGATCCTCGGCATGCGCCACGGCGTCTCGGGCCTCACCCAGGGCGACTTCCACGACCTCACCGACACGCCCCAGGACTTCCTCGACCGCCTCGCCCTCTCGCCCTCTGCCGGCCTCGGCTCCACGCGCGCCAAGCCCGACGCCGCCTATTGCGAGCGCATCCTCGAAGC
>CAYQAD010000096.1:0-8835 GCA_964415125.1 uncultured Phycisphaeraceae bacterium
GTGAGGGATTCGGCGGGTGGATGGTCTGTCCCGGGGGGCCCGTAGAGGGGGTAGAGGACGAGGCCGGAGATGGGGACGGCGTGGGGGTCGACGTGTCCTGTGGTGGGGTCGATGCCGGGGCCGGCGATGTTGGTGGTGGTCATGTGTTGCTCCGTCGCGTGTGGTGACTGCGTGGAGCATTGTATCGGCGCAGTTGGTTTGGGCGTAGGGGTTTAGGGGGCGGCGCGGGTGTAGGGCTTTTCGGCGATGGGGCGTCCGGAGAGAGCGCCGAAGAGGATGGCGCCGGAGTTGGGGCTTTCGCCTTCGATGGGTGGGTGGCCGCCGTTGTCGATGCAGTCGAGGCCGATGGAGTAGAGGCGGTAGCCGAGGGGTGCCTGGGGATCGAGGCAGTAGCGGAGGTGGTCTGCTGCGGTCATGGGATCGCGGGTGGTCTCGGGCGCGAGGGCGAGCGCTTCGAGGGACGCGGGGAGTGAGCCGGTTCGGGTGCGGTGGAGTTCGATGTGGAGTGCGGTGCGGGCGATGTTCTCGGTTGCTTCGGCGAGGTCGAGAGCTTTGATGAGATTCTGCGTGTTGGAGATGCCGTTGAAGAGCAGCCAGTTGCCTGCGGCGATCGCTTCGTAGTCGCGCTTAGAGCGGTCGATGCGCGGCGTTCGGATGTCCGCGACGACCAGGTCGTAGAACTCGTCGATTCGCTGGCGGGACTCGTCGGCGTCGGGGAGTGCGAAGCCGTCGATGTTGTCGCGTACTCGTGACGTTGTGCGCCATGTGCGGGTTTCTGGGTTGTTCAACCGGCCGAGTTCGCCGGGCAGTGCGCGGCCGCGGCGGGTGTGTGACCACTGGCCGAGGTCGAGTAGAAACCGGCGCTCGATCTCGACGATGTGCGTGCGGATTGGTTGGTCGCTCTGCGCGTCCATCACGATGAGCAGCTGCTCGATGAGGGGCTCGTCGAGTTGGCCTTGATAGGCCGCGTCTTCGATGACGTGTGCGAACCTGACGAGGAGCGAGCCGGCGACGAGGGTGTCTATTGATGAACACTGGAAACGTGTCAATCGCGCGAGCGCGAGGAGTTGCTCCAATGCGGCGACAGCGTTCTTGTGATCGCCGTCGCGGATGGCGTCTTTGGCAAATCCGGCTGCGTACACCCCAAGGTGACGCACGCCGCCGAGGTTTGGCATCATCAATCCCTGAAGGTCGCGTTCCGGGGTGATCGGGCGGACGAAGCGGGGTGCCTTGGCGAGGGCGCTGAGATGGTGCGGGACGTTCGAGGCTGCGAGTGCTTGGCGATACTGCTCGACGTGCTCGGGGGTGACCCCGTCTTCCCAGCGGTCGGGCGGGCCGAAGGCGCGGTGGTTGAGGGCCTTGGGTGGGAGGTTGTGCTCGGCGGCGATGTCTCGGCGGATGCGGTCGGCTTCGGACCATGCGTCGACGAGGTGTTGCCAGCCGTTGGGGCCCGGCGGTTGGGCGTCGGCGACGCGGGCCTCGACGATGGCGGGGTAGTCGGTGTCGCGGCCGAGCGGCTTTGAGTACCACGCGACGATCCACGGCAGGAGCAACACGAGGGTTATCGCGACCGCGATGATGTTTGCTGCGATGAAGAGGCGTCGACGCCAGCCTCGGGGTGGCAGGATGAGCCAGAACTTGCGGTTCGTTTCGCTCGGAGGTTGGGTCATGGACGTGCGATGAGGCGGGCTGCATTTGCTTCGCCTCGCCGGCCTCACACTCTACCAGTGTGGCGGGGCGTGGAGTACGGCGGGCGTGTGCAAGCTGGGTGCGAGAAGCGTGACGGGCAGCCTGGGCGTGCGCATCTTGGGTGACGTGCCGCGATGGTGCGGGGAAGGGACTTTGTGATGGGACGAGGGCTGATGGTGGCGTTGGTTGCGGGGGGCGTGGTGGTTGCGGGGTGCGCGAGCGTGCGAGTGGAGGGCGAGCCGGCGCGTGGCGAGCCCGAGGGGCTTGGCACCATGAGCGAGACGGAGGCGATGGCGGCGTATCGGGTGGCGCTGGATGGGATCATGGAGGCGGATCAGCGGCATCGGAGTGCGCTTGCCTGGGGCACGACGGATGTGGAGGAGATCGCTCGGCTTGATGAGCTGCCGCTTGAGGAGAGCATGGCGGAGCAGGTGCGGCGGAAGCGCGAGGGGATTGTGCTGGATGAGGCGACGGAGAAGCGGCTCTGGGCCGAGCAGCGCGCGCTGGATGCGGAGAACACGCGGCTCTTGATGGCGTGGGTGGAGCGGCTGGGGTGGCCGACGGAGGAGATGGAGGAGGATGGGTTCGCGGATCCGACGGCGGTGCTGATCCACATGTCGATGGAGGATGCCGAGTGGGTGTTGCCGGTGCTGCGGGAGGAGGTGCTGGCGGGGCGGATGGGGGCGCGGACGTACGCGATGATCTTTGATCGGAAGCGTCAGCACGATGGGTTGCCGCAGTTGTATGGGACGGCGATGGCGTTCGACGCGGCGACGCGGACGGTGCTGCCGCCGGCGATTGTGAGTGTGGAGGAGACGAACGCGGCGAGGGCGGAGATTGGGATGGAGGTGATCGAGGAGTATCGGGTTACGGATGCGGAGACGGCGGGGGGAGGGTGAGAGCGGTCATTTGTCGCGCTCTGGTGCGGCCCAGACGATGTCGCCGTGCCAGCTCAGTTCGTGCGCGCGGGTAGGGTCGCCCTCGGAACGAAGCGGCGCTCCGTCGTCGTCGACGCCGTTTGGTCCGAGCGAGTAGAGCGTGAAGCCGTGCGGGTGTGTTGGATCGAGTCGGTATCGGAGTTTGGCGCTGGGTTCGGCGTCGGCGAAGGGATCGTCGAGGTACGGCCATCGGTCTGTCGGCTTTCGCAGTTCGGCGAGTGATGTGGGGAGTTTGCTGTGTGTGAGACGGTACAACTCGACGGCGAGCGCGGTGCGGGCGAGGTGGTAGTTCGTCTCCCGGGAATTGAAGCTCCGACGGAGCATCGCTTGGAACTTCGGGTCATTCCATGGATCTTCGGGATCGAGCCCGAGTTCGGGGTCGGGCTTGATTGAATCGAGCCCCATGTCTTCGACCATGATGTGCTCGAGCAAGGCCTCGGCGCGATTGATCTTGAGCGGCTTGATAGGTTGATAGCGGCGATCCAGAGCTGCGATCGTGTCGCGAAGGATAATGAAGCGCCATTCGTCGCGATAGAAGCGTCGCTCGAGCGTCTCGAAGACCCTGTCCTCGATCGACGCTGCCGTCATGACGGGGACGGCGAGTTGCTGATCGACCAGGGCTGAGGCAAGAGCGAGCGCTCGGTCGATGTGCCTTGCGGCGGTTTGCACCTCACGCTCGGCAGCGGCGTGGGTCGCGGCTGCGACGAGCGCTCGGTTCAGAGAGCGTGCAGCGGTGAGACTTCGGTACAGCATGTCGTGCGTGCCGTCGGCATCGAGGGCCACCACGGTGGCGGTGAACACGACAGGGCGATCTGTGTCGCGTAGATCATCGAGCGTTGCCAACGCCTCGTCTATCCGGCCACTCTGCACGAGCCACTCGGCGAACTCGGCGGCACGCCAGTTGATATGAGGCACGTCATGATGGAACGGATCGTCTCGCCATGCCGGGTCGTCGATCATGCCGAAGTCTGAGAACTCCGGCGGCGGGTCCCATCCTGCGTCGGGGCTTCGGATCAAGCGGAGACCTTGATGCTCGGCGGTTTGCAGTCGATCGAACGCGATTTCGATTGCCGGCCACGCGTTCTCGCCTTCGGGCTGGCCTTCCGCGATGAGCGCTTCGAGCTCGCCGGCGGTGCTTTGGGGTGCGGGTTGGAAGGTGGCGATGCAGAGTGTGATGGCGGCGAGCGGGATCATGGTGTGTCTTTGCTTGCTTCGGCTTCGGGTTCGGGAGGAAGACGCGTGGCGAAGGCCGGCCAGACGATGTCGCCGGGGAGGCTCGCGTCGCGAGGGTTTGTTGGGGGCGTGCCGTGGTTGTCGATGAGGTCGGTGCCGATGGAGTAGAGGAGGTAGCCGGCGGGTCGGGTTGGGTCGGGTGTGTATCGGAGGGGTTGATTGGCGGTCATGGGGTCGCGGGTGAAGGCGGGTGCGTTTGGGTGGGTGAGGTCGGCGAGGGTTGCGGGGAGGGTGCCGGTTTGGGCGCGGTGGAGTTCGATGGCGAGGGCGGTGCGGGTGAGGTTGCCGCGGGCGTGGTCGGCGTCGAGGGCGGCCATGATGCCGAGCGCGTCGCGGACGCTCTGGGCTGGGGGCGTGAGGATGGTGAGTGTGGCGAGGTGGTTGATGTCGGGGTTGCGGTCGGCGAGGGGAACCGCGGCGAGTTCGACGAAGGCCTGATTGAAGGCTGCGGCGAGGTTGTCTTGGCGGGTGCGGACGGCTTCCCATATCGGCATGTCGGCCCAGATGGTGCTGCCGATGATGGCGTCGCCCTCGTAAACGACTTTGAGTGTGGGTGCGTGCGACTGGCGATCGATGGCGTCGGCCAACGCTTCGAGGGTCTCGCGGGTGAGTTTGCCCTCGCTGAGCCATGGGTTGATTGCGTACTCGATGAGATACAGGTGGATCGAGGTGGCGGTGAGCTGGCTGACGATCGTGAGCTGGCTTCGTGCGGCACGGGCGATGGCGAGGGTGTGCTCCACGGCGTTGATAGCGCTTGGCCAATCGCTCGCGTTGGCGTGGTAGACAGCGCGTGCGGTGCAAATGCGGCCGAGGCTTCGCATTGTGGATTGGTGCGGCAGGAGCGCACCTAAGAGGTCTTGGGGCGAATTCACCTCTTGGGATGCCGGCCAGACGATGCGCGGCGATGCGGCGAGGTTGTCGAGGTGGAGGGGGACTCGGGATGTGTGGAGGGTGTTGAGCACGCGCTCGGCGAGGGCGGGGACGGCGGCGGGGCCGAGTGGCGTGCCGACCATGGCGAAGTAATCTGGAAAGGCGCCGGGGTCGAGGGTCTCGCCTTCTGCGACGGCGGCGGCGAAGACGAGGGCCTCGTGGCGGTTGAGGGCGGTGTGCGCGTTGGTGAGATGGTGCCAGCCGTTGTCGCCGGGGGGCTGATGGGACGCGCTGAGGCGTTCGAATCGTTGGGCGTGGGTGCTTGGGGGGGTGATGTTGAGGATGGCGATGGCGGCTGCGGGCAGGAGGATTGCCGCGGCTGCGATGGGGATGGCCTTTCGCCGGCGTTGCATGTGGACAGGGTACGTGATGTCGGGAGGGGGCCGACGCTGGGTGTGGATGGCTTAGTCGGTGGCGTCGGCGTGGCCCCAGACGATGTCGCCGGTGGCGTTTGCGTCTCGGCGGGTGGGTGTGGGGCGGCCGGCGTCGTCGTTGAGGTCGAGGCCGATGGAGTAGAGGAGGTAGCCGGCGGGCTGGGTGGGGTCGATGCGGTATCGGAGGGGCTGATCGGCGGTGATGGGGTCGTGGGTGAAGGTGGGTGCGTTGGGATGGGTGAGGTCGGCGAGGGTGTTTGGGAGCGAGCCGGTGGTGGCTCGGTGGAGCTCGATGGCGAGGGCGGTTCGGGTGAGGTTCCAGTGGACTTGGGACAGGTCGCCTGAGGCGGCGGCTTTGGACACGGCGGGGACCAGGACGCTGGCGATCCAGTTGCGGTTCGTTGCCGTGTCGATCTCAGTGTCGATGTCGGTGCGATCGGCGCGGGGGATGGCGGCGTTGGCGGCGAGTTGGTCGTAGAGCGTGTTGAGGAGGCGCTCGGTCTGGCGGGCGGAGGGCATGACGAAGCCGGCGAGGTTGCTGATGGCGGGTGGTGCGGTGGCGAGCGCGGCGGCGGGGCCGCCGGGGATTGTGCCGCCTTGCGCGGCCATGGACGAGGGGATCGCTCTGCCGCCGGGCGTGTGGGTCCACTGGATGAAGTCGAGTGCCCAGATTCGCTCGGTGTTGAGTGTGTCGGCGATGGTGCGTGTGGAGCGTTGTCGGTCGAGGGCGGCGGCGAGGGGGGCGGCGATGGCGGCGACGGTCTCGGGCGCGGGGTCGTTGAGCCAGAGGTCGACGCGTTGGAGCGCGACGGCCTGGATGGCGATGCCGACGAGGTGCTCGATGAGGGTTGCCTGGGCGCCCAGATGGCGGGCGAGTGCGAGGGAGTGCTCGGTAGAACGAATTGCTTCGGGCCAGTCGCCGGCTTCGGCGGCGAGGTGGGCGCGGGCGGTGTTCATGCGGGTGATGGAGCGGGCTTTGCCGAGCTCGGGCAAGAGGATGTGGATGAGTGGCCCTTCGGTGTCGATGGGGCGGACGGCGCGCGGGGCGGCGGCGATGTCGTCAAGGGTTTCGAAGATGCCGGTGGCGGGTGCGGCGTCGAGTGCGCGGCGGGCGATGGCGCTGCCTGTTCGGGACCGCTCGGCCATTTCGCGGTCGGAGGGGTCCTCTGCGTCGAGGTCGTCCATCCATGCGGTGTTGTAGATGGCGGTGAAGTCGATGCTCCATATGTTCAGCGGCTGCTCGGCGACGGTGGCGGCGTTGGCTGGGTCGGCGGCGAAGTCGTCGAGGGCCCCCTGGCGGATGGTGACGATGAGGTCGGTGACGCGGACGATGTCGGGCCAGGCGTCTTGGCCCTCGGGCTGGCCACTTTCGACGGCGGCCTGCATCTGGGCGGCGTAATCGGTGACCATGCCCATGGGTTTGGCGGTGGCGGCGGACCAGACGGCCCACGCGGCGAGGGCGATGAAGAGGATGAGGAAGATCGCGATGGCGATGAGGAGCTTGCTGAAGATGCTGCCTCGGGTGTGGTGTGTGCGCATGGATCGCCTCCCGGGGTTGGTATGCGCGGGCGGGGATTGGGTTCCGCGGTGGGACTGGGGCTCGTGATTGGGTGCTGGGGTTGGGTGCTGGGGTTGGGTGCTGGGGTTGGGTGCTGGGGTTGGGAGGGCTACTCGTCGTCGCCGAAGCCCGAGCCGAGCTTGAAGGCGGCTCCTACGGCGAGGGCGAGCCAGAGCAGGTCGAACGGGGAGAAGCTTTCGGCGAAGGCATCGGACTTCACGGACTCGCCGACCTCGCGCATCATGTTTTCGTGCTCGTACTTTGCGTGGTCGATCCAGCGCTGTTGGTCGCTTGCGGGCATGCGGTCCCAGCCTTCCGACGCCTGCTTCCAGATGTCGGCGGGGTATGTGTCGCCGGCGGAGGCGTTCTCCCAGTCGTGGTCCTCGCCGAGTTCGGGCCATTCGATCGTTTCGCCGCGTGACTCTCGTTCGGCGATGTATGAATCGGCGACGGCGGCGATGCCATCGTCTGCGGTCCACCGCAGATCGCCGGACGGGCCGAACGCCTCGTCGACGGAGATGCTTATGACGGCGTACTTGCCGACGGCGATGGCGAGGATGGCTGCTGCGGCGGCGAGGACGCCGGGGACGGGCCCCTCGTCTTGGCCGAGCACATGCGTGCCGATGCCCGCGAGTGCGCCGACGAGGATGGCGATGTATCCGACCTCGTATCCGGTGAAGTAGGCGATCGCCGCCCAGATGGCAGCGCCGATGGTCGCGCCGATCAGCGCTCCGATGATCCAGCCGATGGGTCCCCGCACGGTTTGGTTCCTTCCGAATGAATAGGGCTATGTCATTGTCCGGCAAACGGAGCGGAACGCAAGATGGTCGTGCGGGGTTATTGGGTTAGGCGGCGTGCGAATCGGAGGAGGAGGCCGTGGGCGGGCTTTTCGAGGCCCGGGTGGTCGAAGCCTTCGAGCTCGTGGAGGGTGGTGTCGGGGTGGCCGACGACCTGGGTCATGCGCCAGAAGAAGGCGTTTTCTTCGTATCGGCCGAGGAGTTCGAGGTCGCGGTCGCCGGTGACAAGGAGTGTGGGCGGGGCGTCGGGGCGGATGTGGTGGATGGGTGCGAGGTTGTCTGCGGTGGCTTGGGTGCGGGGGATGCCTTGCTCTTCGCGGACGGCGACGTGGTTGATCATCTGGCCGCCGATGGAGGCGAGGCCGGCGAGCTGGTTGGGGTGGAGGTCGTGGGCGGCGAGGTAGGTTGGGTCGAGGGCGACCATGGCGGCGAGGTATCCGCCGGCGGAGGCACCGGCGAGGATGATGCGGTCGGGTGAGCCGCCGAGGCGCTCGATGTTTGCGAAGGTCCACGCGGTGGCGGCGGCGGCGTCTTCGATGTAGGCGGGGGCTGTGGCGTCGGGGCTGAGTCGGTAGCTGGGGGCGACGATGGCGAAGCCTTGGTTCATGAGCTCGCCGGGGATGTACTTGTTGCCGACTTTGAGGCCTCCGGCGTGGAGCCAGATGATGGTGGTGAAGGGGTCGGCGTTGTCCGGTTCAGTGCTGTCTGGGTCGGTGTCTGTGTTGGCTGGGTAGTAGATGTCGAGGAGGCAGCGGTCGTCGGCTTGGGCGGGGATGCCGAGGGCGTCGCGGTAGTGGATGTCGCGCTCGGTGGTGTAGGTGGGCGGGTTGTGTGGGTTGGCGGTTGCCATGCTGGTGAGGAGGGCGAGGGTGATGGTCGCGATTCGCATATGGCGGCTCACTCGGCGGGGTGCTTGGGTGATTGCTTGGCGCGGTACTCGTCGGTGGGCATGCCGGCGAAGCCCCAGCTTTGCTCGTCGATCTCTTGGATGACGATGTGGATGTGCTCGGGTGCCTTGCCGAGCTCTTCGACGAGGGCGGCGGTGGTGCGCTCGATCAGGCGGCGCTTCTGGTCGCAGGTAACGCCGGCGGTGACTTGGATATTGACGTATGGCATAGGTGGCTCTGTTACTTCGTGTAGTCGAAGACGCCTTGGCCGGTTTTGTCGCCGAGTCGGCCGGCGGTGACGAGTTGCTTGAGGAGGGGACAGGCGCGGTAGCGGTCGTTGTTGAGGCCTTCGGCGAGGACGTCCATGATGTTGACGCAGGTGTCGAGGCCGATGAAGTCGGCGAGGCGGAGTGGGCCCATGGGGAAGTT
>CAYQAD010000097.1:0-8812 GCA_964415125.1 uncultured Phycisphaeraceae bacterium
AGATCCGCGAGAAGATCGGCGTGATGTTCGGCTCGCCCGAGACCACGACCGGCGGGCGGGCGCTGAAGTTCTACTCGTCGGTCCGCATCGACATCCGCCGCACGGGCGCGATCAAGGACGGAGACCAGAACGTGGGCAACCGCGTGCGGACGCGCGTGGTCAAGAACAAGGTCGCGCCGCCCTTCCGCGACGCCGAGTTCGACATCATGTTCAACGAGGGCATCAGCGCCACGGGCGATCTGCTGGACCTCGCGGTCGACAGCAAGGTCGTGCAGAAGAGCGGCGCGTGGTTCAGCTACGGCGAGATGCGGGTCGGGCAGGGCCGGGAGAACTCGAAGCAGTTCCTGAAGGACAACCCCGAGCTGTTCGACGAGATCCGCGCGAAGGTGCTCGACATCAAGCGACCCAAGCCCAAGGCCGAGGCGGAAGTCGAGCCCAAGCCCGACGCGGCAAAGGCCGACGACGCGGCGGAAGCCAATGCCGAGCCGATTGAGGCGTAAGTCGGGTGTGAGTCGACCGTGACCAGTTCCCGAGTGGCGAGCGGTGCTCGCTGAGTCGAGCGCGACGATCTGATGCATCCGATGCAAATGAAAAGCCCCCGGGTCGAGCGACCCGGGGGCTTTGTGTTGCGACGTGACTACTTCGCGGCGGGCCGAGTCACGGGCAGCCGGCGCCCCACAGGGCGAGGTAGTACGAGAAGTCGGAGAGCGTGACCGCGCCGTCGGGGATGCCGTTGGACGTGCCGTCGGTGGTCATGTCGGCCAGGGGTGCCGAGGTGCCCCAGAGGGCGAGGTAGTAGGAGAAGTCGGAGAGGGTGACCGCGCCGTCGGGGATGCCGTCGGACGTGCCGTCGGTGGTGACGTCGGCGAGGCACGCGGGCGGGGCGGCCGCGAGGATCGCCACGTCGTCGACGTTCCAGCCCGGGTAGGTCACCGAGCCGTCGGTCGAGCCCATGGTCCAGCGGAGGAAGAGGGTGGACTCGCCGTCGGCGATTGCCGAGATGTCGAACTCCTCCATGACCCACTCGTCGTCGCTGAAGGACGAGTCGGGGTTGTTGTAGAGCGTTGTCCAGTTGTTGCCGTCGACGGAAACGGAGAACGAGGCGTCGTCGTAGAGGCTTCGCTCGACGCCGAGCCAGCGCATGTAGCGGACTCGGCAGCTATCGAGTGCCGTGCAGTCGATGGGATCGGAGATCATGTGCTGGGGGCCGAGGTTGTTGGTGTAGTCGCCACTGAGGTTGTAGCCCATCACGTGGTCGCCGGTGTGGCCCGAGGTCGGGTCACCGTTGTTGCTGCCGCCGCCGGTGGGGATGCCCCACGCCCACTGGCCGTCGCCGGACCATGCGGGGTCGGTGTTCATGTCCCAGAAGTAGTAGGTGTCGGCGTCGTTGAAGGAGACGTCGACGGTCGCCGCGGCCGAGTCGGCCGAGTCCGAGACGATGAACTGGAACGAGGCCGGCGCGGTATCGGTCGGGCTAGCGCGGTAGAGCACCGTGTCGCCCGCGAGGGTGTGGGGCACCGTTGCGATCGCCGACGTGGCGCCCGGCTCCCAGAGGTTGCCGGTCGCCGGGAGGTCGGTGATCGAGTAGACGAGCGTCTCGCCCACGCGGCTCGCGCCGGTGAGCTGGATGGACTCGACGGTGTTGAGGCCCATGTTGACCGAGTCGCCGAACGCGACGGGAGCGCAGCCCGCGCCCGACGGGCTCAGGCGAAGCGCCCAGGCGTTGAGCGAGCCGGTGTCGCCGCCCGCGTTGTCGGAGATGCTGAGCGTCCACGCGCCGGCGGTGGACTCGCCCTCGAAGTCGGCGAGCGTGCCGGGGCCGTCGGGCGGGGTGGCGCCCGAGTCGGCGTAGGTGGTGACAATGTCCTCGGCCGTGCCGCCGGTGCGGTTGTGCAGGCGGACGGTGGTGCCCTCGGGGCTGGTCAGCTCGACGATGAGGTCGCCGATGTACGTGTGAGAGATATCGATATCGAGCTCGATGTTGCCGACGCAGAAGGACTCGGAGAAGTTCACGGTGCTGTTGAGCGCCGAGTTGTCATTGATGGCGATCGGGGTGTCCTGCGCGGGCAGGATGTAGCGGCCGACATCGATGGTGACGTCGCGGCTCTCGGTGGCGCCGCTGACGAGGTTCTCGAAGGTGACCGAGCCCGCGAAGATGCCGTTGCCGAGGCTGGCGGCGTCAGGTCCCGTGCTGATGGTCACGTCCTCGGAGGTCGCGAGCGTGGCGGGGTCGAGCGCGATGTCGACCGGGCCGGCGGCGCCGTTGATCGTGATCCATGGCTGATCCGCGGTGACGCGGATGGTCGTGGGCGTGGGCCGGGCGTTGGTCACGGTGTAGACCTGCGTGCCGGCGAACGGGCCGCCGAGCGGGCCGCTGGCGTAGAGCTCGGTGTCGGGCGAGATATCCGCGACGGACTGACCAATCTCTACGGTGTGCGTGCGCGACACGGTGCGTGTGTTGGTGATGTCCTCGAACTCGATGGTGTCGGTGTAGATGCCGGCCGCGGCACTCGCGAAGGAGGCGGGCACGTCGACGGTGATGATCGCCTGCCCGTTGCCGGCGAGCTGGCCGGTGATGGGGCCGGCGCCGCCGTTCATCGTCAGGCCGATGCTCGAGACGAACGACACCGAGTAGTCGATCGGGTCGCTGGTGGGGTTTGAGAGCGTGTAGTCGACCGAGGCGTCGGTGAAGGGGCCGCCGACGGGGCCGATGTGCATGGTGTCGCCGCCGGGCGTGACCGCCAGGCCGAGCTCGGGGATAGAGGCGGCGAAGGAGTTGACGGTCGAGACTTCCTCGAACTGCAGGCCGCCGCCGGTGTTGCCGGTGTCGGGCACGCGGTTGGACTCGACGCAGCCGCCGCTGCTGGTGAAGTCGGGTGCGCCGCGGACGAGAATGCCCTCGACCTCGAGGGTGTTGGCGTTGAACACGGCCGAGCCGGAGTTGCCGCCGTAGGTGTCGAGGTTGGACTGGAGGTAGGTGGAGGTGGGGACGCCCTTGACCTCGGCACCGCCGGCGATCTTGGTCGTCAGGCCCGAGGGGTTGCCGATGACCACGAGCGGCTCGCCGAGTTGCGGCGTGCCGGCGCGGCGGATGGGCAGCGGGTTGCGCGAGACAACCTCGCGGTCGAGGCGGACGACCGAGTGGTCGAGCCCGCCGCCGAGGGACTGGTCGATGATCGCGTCGCCGAAGTAGACGTTGTCGGCGGGGATGGCGGTGACGTTGGCGTTAGTTGCCTCGTCGATCTGGTAGAAGCCGAAGACGAACGCGACGCCGCTGGAGATGTCGCCGCCATCAACGCAGTGGCCGGCGGTGACGATGATGTCGGTGCCGACGAGGAAGGAGGAGCAGAAGCCCGCCTCGAGCTGGCCGCGGAACGGCTCGTCGGGGCAGAGCGTGCCGCCCTGGCTGGTCCAGGGGGAGGCGGCCAGGGAGTAGGTGCCGTTGCCGTTGTCGGTGAGCGCGGAGGCGCTGACGACCACGGCCGTGGAATCGGCGAGGTTGCGCAGCGCGGGATCGGTCTCGGCATAGACGTCGACGCGGTCGTCGTCGCCGTAGATGACCCGACCCGGGTTGACGTTGTCTCGGATGAGCGGGCCGCGGGTCTGGCGGTAGACGTCGTTGACCTGCGCCTGGAGGTGCCAGAGCGAGCCTGGCTCCTTGGCGGCGGCCTCGAGGGTTTCCTTGCTCGGCTGGGTGGCGCTCGTCGAGGCGAGGTCGGCGGTGCCGAGGCGGACGTTCTGGGCCGAGCGTGGGCCGGCCGTCGTAATTGTGGCAGCGGCCACGAGCGCCGCCGCGGCGGCGGCGGGTGCGAGAACAGAACAGCGTTTCATCTGCGATCCCCCAGGAACTCGAAGGGTGTCGTGCGAATGGCCCGTGTGGATCGGGCGAGAGGTCGCCCGGAGCCGAGCCGTCAAACTACCGAAAGGTCCGGTAGGGCACAAGGGTGGTGTCCACGCATGTTGCCAAGATTGCCCGGCGGGGGCGGGAGGGATGGCATCGCGTCGGTGCTGGGCCTACCGTTGCGACTCGCTGCGGACGTGGCGGAATTGGCAGACGCGCTAGGTTCAGGTCCTAGTGGGAGTAAAATCCCGTGGAGGTTCGAGCCCTCTCGTCCGTATTCGTCGCCGGGTCAGCCCCGGCGATTTTTACGCGCTTATCGGGCGATCGCGGACGCTTTGCCTCGCGGCCGGCCGCGGGACAGATCTCGACCCGGGCGGGGGCGGGTCGCAACATCTTGACGACGAGCTGTCGGAGACAGACCTGAGTGCAAAAAGCACGCGGAGGATCGTGGCGATCCTCCGCGTGCCTTGGTTGCGAACTGGAACGCGCGGGGCCGACCCGGGTCGGCGTGCCGCGGCTCATGGGGGCGGCAGGCTTACGGGCAGCCGGCACCCCAGAGGGCGAGGTAGAAGGAGAAGTCGGAGAGTGTGACCGAGCCGTCGGGCACGCCGTTGGCGGTGCCGTCGGTGGTGAGGTCGGCCGCTGGGTCCGAGGCGCCCCAGAGGCCGAGGTAGAAGGAGAAGTCCGAGAGCGTGACCTCGCCATCGGGCACGCCGTTCGAGGTGCCGTCGGTCGTCACGTCGGCTGGCGAGCAGCCGCCGCCGACGGTGATGGTCAGCGAGCTCGTGGTGAGCGACTGCTGGTTGGTGCCGGGGCTCGTCGAGAAGGTGGTGAGCGCGTCGCCCAGGACGAGGACGACCGCGCCTTCGTAGTCGAGCGTGATCGAGTCGCCGCTGGCCGCACCGGGATCGATCTGGAGATCGAAGGTGAGCATGGTGGCGGGATCGTCGGCCAGGCCGCCGAGCAGGCCTCGGCCTGCGCCGGCGCGGACGAGGTCCGGGGCGACGGTGAGATCGGTGACTGCGCCGGAGGTGAGCATGGCGTTGGGGGCGGGTGCCGCGGCGGTCGCTGCGAGCGAGCCCGACGCGGTGACGTTGCCACCGAAGCCGTAGAACCCGGCGGCACCGAAGACGCCGCTGGACGCGCCGGCGGTGTCGTAATCGGTGGTGACGGTGATGGTCACGGTGTCGCCGGGCTGCACGGAGGTCGCCGACGCGGAGATGGAGACCCCCGCGGACTGCCCGAGTGCCGCACCCGCGAGTGCCGCGATTGCTGCGATGGCCGAAGCCGTTTGGTACTTCATGAGATTGAATCTCCCAGCGGCGGGTTTTGCCCGACGCATTGAATCAGATGGTACTCGCGAGGCGTGTGCCCGCAAGGATTATCGACGCGAGCGACGCGTGCCGACAACGCCAAAGCCCAAAAGGGCGGCGAGCGAGGCCGGTGCGGGGACCGCGTTGTTGTACGAGATCGACGTGATCGCGAGCTGGGCACCAGCGGCGACCGTGTCGATGACCTGGAGGGTGAGGGTCTGGCCGGCGCTTGCGGCGGGGTTGGCCAGATCGAGGAAGCCGTCGTCGCCGCCGAAGGCGATGTTGAACGGCAGCGAGAATGTCAGGGTTCCGCTCATCGCGTCGTAGGTCGCGGAGAGATCGGGGAAGACGCCGTTGGGGTCGAAGTTCCGGCCGCTGAAGCTCGCGCCGGGGTCGGCGGAGAAGCCCGAGATCTGGATCATGTCTGCCCGAGAGAAGTCCCAGCTGATCTGGGTCAGGCCGGCGGTCGCGGCGAAGCTCATCTGGAGCATCTCCTCGTTGCCGTTGTTCGGATCGGTGTCGGGGTCGTTGAAGGCGTTGTTGTTTGTGCCTTGGCCGTCGATGCCGAGGCGGGCGCCGCCGCCGTTGAAGGTCGCCGGTGCGCCGCCGATCAGGGCGGAGAACACGACCTCGCCGTTGTCGAAGGTCGAGGTGTTCGTGTCGAGGCCGTTGATCTGGTCAGGCGTGAGCGTGACGATCTGGGCGCCCGCGGTGGCGGACGCTGCGGCGAGAAGCACGATGGAAGCAATCTTGACTGACATATCTCTACTCTCCCTCACGGGTACTTGCTGTGGTGACTATCGAATGGAAATCGCGTTGGACACGCGCGATTACGGGCAGCCCTCGTCGACCTGCTCGAGCAGCTCGAGGACGTCGAAGAAGTCGACGGTGCCGAACGGGGCGGCCTGGTCGACAAGGCTGCAGCCGGGCAGGGTGAGATCCTGACCGGTGGTGATGGTGAGGTCATACAGGCGAGCGCGGACATCGATGAAGATGTCGAGGTCGTTCACGCCGGTACCGAAGACGAACAGGGGGTCGACCAGGTCAGCCGCGGGCGTGAACTCCCAAGTGACCGTGGTGAAGGGGCCCGTGGCGCCGTTGTCGTCGATCGGGAGGACGACGAGGTTGTACGCGAAGTCTGTAACGTACTGCTGGAAGGGGGTGACGGCGGGGACGTTGGTGTTGGCGTTGACACCGAAGAACATCTCCTCGCCGAGGCTCCAGAACTGGCCGTCCTGGGCGACGGTGGCGCGGAACGTGTACTCGGTGCCGGCCATGAGCGTGACGCCGGCGAGGGAGAACGAGCCGACAGCGATCTCGTCCTGGCGGCTGCCGTAGGACTGGACGACCAGGGCGGCCTGGTTGTTGTCGATGTAGCCGCCGCCCTCGTCGCCGTTGCCGACGAACGCCGCACCAATGTTGGTGAGGAAGTCCTCGGCGGTGACGCCGTTGGGCACGACGAAGTTCTCTTCGAAGACCGTGGTGAGCTGGGCGGACGCGTTGCCGGCGACGACTGCGGTCGCGGTGGCGGCGACAAGGCCGAGTGCGGAGCGTTTCATGTTTCTTTTTCTCCTTCGGGGTCCCGGGCGGTCCGCCTGGGCCTGTGGTGATCCGGAACTAATGACCGGGTTCAAGGTATCGCATGGCGGGTGATTTCCACCGACTCAAATGCAACGCGCTGATTGCCATTGGCAACGCTGTTGGTACGCAAAAGCAAGTACGGGGCCGATATCGACGCCGAGGGCGTGAAGGTCAGCTCTCGGGTGATAAAGGCGACAGGCAGCGGGCCGTCGTTTTCAGGGGCCGAGAACACCGCGGACGCGATATCGGGGCTTGTTGAGAGGCCCGGCTGGGTCGAGTGGAGCCCGACGAGGTAGGTGCCGCCGGTGGTCCAGCTCTGGTTGAAGTCTCCGCCGCGGATGCGGATCGTGTGCTCCACGCCCGCCTCGAGGAAGAGGCCACCGAGGGGCACGGCCACGCCGCCCTCCTCGCCCTCGCTTGCGAAGGCCTGGATGTAGAGCCGGTCGTCGCCCAGGTAGGCCCCGCCGGAACCGCCGTTGCCGAAGGTCGTCTCTCCCAGGTCGCCGGTGGCGAGGTTCTCGAAGGTGAGCTCGAGGAGGTCCTCGTCGGGCCCGGCCTCGTCGTGGGAGGCGAGGAAGTCGAGGGTGTCGAAGAAGTCGCGCGAGCCGTCGAGCGTGATGTCGGTCTCGTCGGCGTTGCGGTCCTGGGCGTCGATGAATCCGAGCACGTCGGCCTGGGAGAGGCGGCTGTCACCGTTCCAGTCGGTGCGGGGCAGCGCCGGGGTGCTCACGCCGTCGACAATGAAGGTGGTCACAGACTCGGGGTTGAGGCGCACGCGGAGCGTGTCGCCGTTGAAGAGCGGTTGGTCGTTGAGCTCGGCGAGGTTCTCGGTGCGTGACGTGCGGATGCGGCGGGCCTCGGCCGGGAGGTTGTCGAAGGCGCTGAGGTCGTACTCGATGACGCGGTTGGCGGTCGAGTCGTTGATCGCGACGATGACGAGCCGCTCCATGCCCGGCTGGAACGCGGCGAGAGAGTTGGCGTCGCCGGACTCGATCATCCGGCTGCCGGGGCGGATGTATCGGCTGAAGTTGGCGAAGGTGAAGTACTGCGGGCGGAAGGTGTAGGTGGGGGTGACTCGCGCGAAGTCGCTGAGCATGCACGCCCAGGTGTGGGAGAAGTGGTTGGTCGACATGACCTGCCAGATGACCCACGCCTCGAGCCTGGGCATCTCGCGGAAGTCGCCGATGATTCGGCGTGCGAGCTGCATCGCGCTGTCGTACTCGGTCGCCGAGCCCGTGCCGTACTCGCTCATCCAGAGCGCCTTGCCGTAGGTCTCGGCGTAGGCGTTGAGGCCGGCGCGGTTGCTCGTGTTGTAGGTGTGGGTCGCGATGTGCGAGAGGTCGTCGGCGATGCTCGAGGGGTAGGACTCGAGGCTGCTGACCGTCAGCCCGCTCGACCACTCCTCGGGTCCAGAGATGGGGATCTCTTCGAGGCCGAACGCATCGAGGGTGCTGCGAAGCGTTGCGAGCAGATCGGGCTGCTGGCTGGGCGGAATCGTGCAGCCTTCCTGGTTGCCGTCGCCATCCCACCAGCTGGCGCTGGGCTCGTTGAGCGGGGTGAGCGAGTTGAAGGTGATGCCGTGCTCGGTCTGGTACCACTGGGCGACGGTCGCGAGGTACTCGGCATATGCGCCGTGGTTGGCGGGGTCGAGGTTTGAGCCGTTGGGGTTGCCCGAGGAGTCCTGGGTGATGGTCATCCACCAGGGTGGCGAGTTGCCGTTGGCTTCGACGTACTGCACGCCGCGCTCGATGGACTCGAGCAAGACGCGGGTTTGAGCGCGGTCGCGCTGGGGGATGAAGGGCTCGTCCGGGCCGTCCTGATAGGAGGGCATGAGCCGGCCGGGGGTCATGTAGCCGTTGTTGCTCAGGTCGGGGCGTTGGCCCGCGCCGATGTTGAGCCGGACGATGGTGAGGCCGAGGCCGTCCTCGACGTTGAAGACGTCGTCCATGAGCGACTCGAACGCCGCGTCGTCGTTCCATCGGCCGGTGATGTTGGCCCACCACGCCAGGGAGGTGCCCCAGCCCTTGAGGGGCGGGCCGGCCTGGGTGGGGTCGACCGTCTGGGCGCCGGCGGGCGA
>CAYQAD010000098.1:0-3892 GCA_964415125.1 uncultured Phycisphaeraceae bacterium
AAGCCGGGTCAGTGGCACGGGGTGGCGGTGAGCGGGGAGCACGGCTTGCCCTTCGGGTCAAGCCGTGGCACGGGGTGCCGCGGGACTAGCGCGCCGTGGTGAGGGTGTTCCAGATCTCGCGTTGGATGTCGTTGTTGGCGGGGTCGAGGGTGGTGGTTTGGTTGAGTTGGTTGTCGAAGAGGGGTCGGTCGATGAAGCGGACGGCGGAGTCGGCGTAGAGGACGTGGACGCCGGTGGCGTGGCGTGAGTCGATGCGGTCGGGGAGGTTGACGGTGTCGGCGAGGAGGGGTGTGCCCTCGAGCTCGTAGAGGCGCGGGAGGCGCGCGGTTGGAAGGGGGGCGAAGCCCCAGTCGAGGAAGGGGAAGCTGGCGTAGCCGCCCTGGACGTTGACGCCGGGGGTGCCGGGGGGCCAGGGGTTTGCTTCGGTGTTGAAGGCTTGGCCTTCGGCGGTTTCGGCGGGGCAGTAGAGGGCCTCGCCGGCGGGGAGGAGGTCGTGGGCGTAGAGGCGGCCGAAGAGGACGAGGTTTCCGTCGCCGAAGCCCGAGTAGACCATGGTGTTCCACTGGACCCGGCCGCCGCGGTAGCCCAGGGGGAGCTGGCTGTCGAAGTCGTTCGCGTAGAGGGCGAGGGTCTGGTGGACCGAGCGGAGGTTGGCCTGGCACTTGACGCGCTGGGCGGCGGTGCGCGTGCTGGCGAGTGAGGGGAGGAGGATGCCGATGAGCAGGGCGATGATGGCGATGACGACCAGCAGCTCGATGAGCGTGAAGGCGGGGCGAGGTGTGTGCGGCGTGCGGGCGGGGCGGGGCATGTGGTGGATCGTTCGCGGTGCGGGCGGCGGGCGTGGTGGGCGTGCGTGCGGCTGTGACAGGAAGTAAAAACGCTGGCCCTCCGGGGGGCCAGCGCAGGCCGGGTGTTTGCGTTGGTGATTGCTTAGCTTCGGCGGCGGCGTGTCGCGGCGAGGGCTGCGATGGCGAGGGCGGCTGGCGCGGCGGGCGCGGGGACGACGGTGACGCCGACGCCGTCGAGTCCGAGGTAGGCGATGTTGTTGAGGCCCGCGGTGGTCTCGGCGAAGATGGCGAAGGTGAAGTTTTCGGCGGGGGCGACGAACTCGATGGAGTCGGCGGTCCAGACGATGGGGGTTGTTGCGCTGGGTTGCTTTGAGACGGCTTGCGAGGTGTCGACCTCGGTGCCGTTGATGAGGAAGCGGGCGATGCCGTCGAAGCCCGACCAGGAGCCGCTGGCGCTGGCGAATCCGAGGTTGGTGATTTCGAAGTCGACGCGGTAGGTGATGCCGGGCTCGAAGCCGGTGGCGAGCTGCTCGATCCCCTCGGAGCGGAAGTCGCCGACGCCGTTGAGGCGGAGGAATGTGCCGCCGTCGGAGGAGGCGGTCCAGGGGACGCCGGTGTTGTTGAAGGGGCCGAAGGCGTTGACGACGTCGGGGGAGGCTTGGGCCTTGGTCCAGTCTGTGGGGGCGGTGTTGGCACCGACGGTGCCGTCGAACGAGCCGTTGAGCAGGGTGCCTGCGGAGGCGAGGGGCGTCAGCAGCGCGGCGGCGACGAGCGAGATCGAGGGGTGCGTGGGCGTGGCGATGTTCATTGATACAGACCTCTCACTTGGATGTGGCGGGCGATGGGCCGGCCTGGGATTCCTGGCGATGGATGCCCCCGTGCGCGACGGCCCGGCTCGGGCTGCTGTGGTGGGCACAGCGGGGCGCTTGTCGGGGGATATGGACTCTTGGTCCGAAAAACTGGGCCGGACCGCCTCACTGTGCCACAGATTCGGCCAAAAACCACGACGGCGGGGTGACCGGGGGCGTGTCGTGCGCACGGGCGTGGAGCGTGGGCGGCGTCGATCCGATAGAGCGTGCGATGCGGCACCTCCAGAATCTCCAGTGTGGTCGGCCCCAGGACAGCAACCGCCGGGCGAAGGGGCGGGTGGTGTCGCTTGGGCTTCGCTGCCCGCTTGGCGTGCTTGACGACGTGAGCTCGGGGGGGCTTCGGATCATCACGCGGCGGCACTCGCTCACGCACGCGGGGCACTGCGCGATCGTGGACCTGCGCGGGGATGACCTGCATCTGCGGATTCCGGCGCGGGTGGTGTGGTCGCGAAAGCACAGCCTGCTCAAGAGCATGGTGGGGATGGAGTGGATCACGGATCAGGCGGATCCTGAGGCGCTGAGCGCGCTGCTCAAGTATGTGTCGCGCGAGAACGCGACGTCGTGGCGGCCGGCGGCCTGAGCGCGGCGGGCGGCCGTACGCTTGGTGCGTGACGCACACTCGGCAAGACTTTTACGACGATCCGGCGATCTACGACGTGCTGCACTCGGCGGACACGGCCGAGGAGGTCGCGGGGTTGCTGTCGACGTATCGGCGGTTCGCGGGGGTGCGGGGCGGCCGGACGCCGGGCGGGCGGATGCCGAGATGGCTCGAGCCGGCGTCGGGGTCGGGGCGGTACTGCATCGAGGCTGCGGGGCACGGCATTCGGAGTGTTGGGGTTGATCTGTCGCAGGCGATGACGGCGTTTGCTCGCGCGCGGGCTCGGGCGATGGGCGTGGGTCGGCGGTGCACGTTTGTTGCGGAGAACATCGAGACGATGCGCGGCGCGGCGGGGCACGGGCCGTTTGACTTCGCGTTCTGCCCGATCAATTCGATCCGGCATCTGCCGAGCGACGCGGCGATGGTGCGGCATCTGGTGCGGGTGGACGAGATGCTTGCGCCGGGGGCGGTGTACGCGGTGGGGATCAGCCTGTCGAAGCCGGAGTGGGAGATGCCTTCGGAGGACGTTTGGGAGGCGGCGCGGGATGGGGTGCATGTGAAGCAGGTGGTGCAGTACGTGCCGCCGGAGGACGGGGGGCGGGCGGAAAAGGTGTTCAGCGTGATGCACGTGAACGCGGATGGGCGTTCGCGGACGATTGAGTCGGCGTACGACCTGCGGACGTATTCGCTTGCGCAGTGGCACGCGGTGACGAAGCGGGCGGGGATGGAGATCGTGGCGACGGTGAACGAGGAGGGGGAGGATCTGGATGTGCGGGAGCTGGGGTATCAGGTGTCGATTTTGGGAAGGCACTAGGCATCAAGGCATCGAGGCATCGAGCCGGAGGGAGGTTGGTGCTTGGTGGTGCCCCGTGCGATCGTGGGCCGAAAAAGCGCGACGCGTGTGGTGAGTTGCTGGCACGAGCTCTTTGGTCGGCTTGATGCCTTGGTGCCTCGGTGCCTTGGTGCCTCTGTCCTCACACCTTCCAGAACCAGCCTCGCTTGTACCACCAGTAGAAGAAGAGCCACCAGGCGAGCATGTAGAGGAGGGTGAAGGTCCAGAGGCCTGCGGCGGTGCCGAGGAGGTCTTGGGGGAGTTGCATGAGTGCGCTGATGAGCGTGCGGGGTGAGCCGTCGGGGCTGGGGTACCAGACCTGGGTCCACTTGCTGAGGACGATGCGGAAGAGGAGCTCGTTGAGCATGTAGAAGGCGATGGCGTTGAGGCCGAAGACGCGGGCCCAGAAGAGGGTCGTCCAGTTGCGGATGTCGATGGTGTAGTAGAGCGTGGCGAGGATGACCGCCCCACTGCCGCTGGCGAGGAGTGCGTAGGAGGCGGTGAAGAAGTCTTTGGAGTAGGGGTGCCAGAGGCTGAGCGCGTAGGAGGCGGCCCAGGCGAGTGCGCCGGCGATGAGGAGGAGGCGTGCGGCGCGGGCGCGGTGGTCTGCTGCGGTGCGGAGGATGTCGCCGGCGAGTGCGCCCATGACGACGACGGTGGCGCCGGGGAGGATGTTGAAGAGGCCGTTGAGCGCGAAGCGGAAGAAGTGGCCGGCGGTGTCGTTGAACGTGCCGGTGCCGAACTGGATGCTGGACATCCATGTGCGCATGTTGTCGCGTTGTTCCCAGACGACGGTGCCGTGGTC
>CAYQAD010000098.1:3992-8810 GCA_964415125.1 uncultured Phycisphaeraceae bacterium
GCGATGAAGAGGAACCAGGGGAAGACGAGGTCGGTGATGGTGGCGCCGTGCTTGCCGTCGTTCCAGCCGACGTGGAAGAACTGGTTTGGGAAGACGTCGCGGTTCCAGGTCATGTTGACGAGGACCATGAGCGCGATGTCGAGGCCTCGGAAGGCGTCGAGGGAGAGGAGGCGCGGGGGGGTGCGGGGACGGAGGCCGGGGTCGATTCTGGGGCGGGGGGTTCGGCGGTCACGGGGTGTCAGGGTACCGGATCGGATTGCGGCGAAAGCGCCTCGTGATGCGCGTCGGGCGCGATAGGCTGATGTCGGGGTGAGCGCGGGCGGATGTGCCGCGTGGTGCTTCGAGAGGGTTCAAAGATGGTGTGCAAGGCTCATGTTGCGGTGCTCGCTGCCGGCTGCTGCTTTGGCGTGTCGTGGGCTGGGGCGGCTTCGAGCGGCGTGGCGACGTTGCCGTGCGATCCTGGCATCACGATCGATGGTGTTGTTGATTTTCCGACGGAGGGGTGGACGCGGCTTCTGGAGGCGAACTCGCGGCCGTTTTTGCCCGGGGGGTCGGCGGTCGCGTCGGACGCGGTGGGCGAGTCGAGTACGTTCCACTGGTGGGACGGGATCAACAACGTGGATGTGGCGATGAACGACAATCGCGGGGACATCATCGACATCCACTACGCGCCGGATGTGGCGGTGGCGCGGACGCCCTACTACCTCGCGGTGCGGGGGCCGACCGCGCCGTTCACGCCGTTCGTGGAGCAGACCGCTGCGGGCTCGGGCGACGTGGGCGATTTGTTTGTCGCGATTGGCAATCCGAGGCTGCCCGACGACTTTGTTGCCGCAAGAGCGGGGCATCCGGGCTTTGGGAGCGGTCCCGAGCACAAGGCGGTGGACTTCTTTGGTTGGCTCCCGAGGTGGATCGTGGGCGTGCAGTTCTACGACACGACGACGGGCGATGGCTTCGCGCGGATCTACGACGTGCAGACGGGGCAGATGTGGGACGCGGCGCCGAACGATCCGAGCGCGCCGTTTCTTTGGACGGCGGCGATCGCGACGGGGGCGGACGCGGCGTTCGATACCTTCAATCAGAACGCGGGCGTGTTCGAGTTCGAGATTCCGCGCGAGATCGTTCCGCTCATGGGCCGGTACGTGGCGGCGTACACGACGCAGAACTTCGCGGGCTCGGACGCGTACGACTCGGCGCCGGGCATCGGTCAGCCGACGATGTTCGAGCAGATCGGCGATTGCCCGGGCGACCCGGACTCGGACGGCCAGCTCGGCGCGTGCGACCCGGGTTCATCGTTCGGCTCGACGGCTTCGGCGAACTTCGTCGCGGTGCTCTCGGACGGGATCACGAATCCAGTTGGTCCGGGTGATGGCGTTGACACGATCGTCGCGGCGATGGAGACGCTGATTTCCATTGGGTGCAATCCGGCGGACTTGACGACAACCGGAACGGACAACGGCTGCCCCGACGGGGTCATCGACCTTTCGGACTTCGCGTACTACCTCAGGCTCTGGGGTGAGCGCGACCCGATCGCGGACATCACAACGACCGGATCGGTCGTCGGGATACCTGATGGGAAGGTCGATCTCTCGGACTTCTCGGTGTATTTGAGCTGGTGGTGCTGCGCCTGCCCGTAGTCGGGCCTTGGCGGTCAGACGGCTCGGGCTTCGGCGGCGGTGCGTGCGTGGGCGACGAGGGATTCGGCGAGGGTTGCCATCATGTCGCGGGTGAGGTCTTCCTTGAGGGAGCCGTCGTCTGCGAAGGCGTCGTTGACGTTGGCGACGGAGACGGCGCCCGGGAGGACGTGGGAGCCCAGGTGGGCGCAGACGGAGCGGAGGTGCTCGAGGGCTTTGACTGCGCCGATGCGGCCGGCGGCGGCGCCGACGAGCGCGACGGGCTTGCCGGTGAGGCCCGAGGGGTGGCCGAGGTTCTCGATGGCTTGCTTGATGGCCGACGAGTAGGAGCCGTGGTACTCGGGGGTGGCGAGGACGACGGCGTCGGCGGCGCGCATGGTTTCGGCGAGGCGGGTCGCGTCGGGGGTGGCGTCGGAGCCGGGCATGGCGAGGGTGAGCTCGGCGAGGTCGAGGACCTCGACGGCGGCACCTTCGGCGGCGATGAGCTTGGCGACGACGTCGACGACGCGGCGGGTCATGCTGTCCGGGCGGGGGGAGCCGGAGAGGATGACGATGGCGGGGGCTTCTGGGTTGGCGTTTGGGTTGGCGTTTGGGTTGGCGTTTGGGTTGGCGTTTGGCATGGCGGATAGTTCGCTGCCCGAGGCGGGCAGATGCGGGGCGTTTGGCGGGGCGGGACGCACTGGGCCGCGGGGCGGCGTGGTGACGTGGCAGACACGGCGAGGGCGGTCAGGATGCGAGTTCGGGGTTGAGGCGCTGGCTGCACTTTCGGCAGTAGACGGCGTCGCTGGCGTGGCCTTCGGCCATGCAGTGCGGGCAGACCTGGGTGTTGCCTCGGCTCGGGCGTGGTCGGGTGAGTTCGGCGGTGACGATGCCGGTGGGCACGGCGATGATGCCGTAGCCCAGGACCATGACGATGGAGGCGAGGAGCTTTCCCGGGACGGTTTGGGGGGCGATGTCGCCGTAGCCGACGGTGGTCATGGTGACGATGGCCCAGTAGGTGGACTGGGGTATGGAGGTGAAGCCGGAGTCTTCGCCCTCGATGAGGTACATGGCGGCGCCGACGAGGAGGACGAGGGTGACGACGGCGGTGAGGAAGACGGTGATCTTCTGTCGGCTTGCGATGAGTGCGGAGACGAGGACGTGGGACTCGTCGACGTATCGGCCGAGCTTGAGGATGCGGAAGACGCGGAGGAGACGGAGAGCGCGGATGACCAGGAGCGACTGTGCGCCGGGGAGGAGGAGGCTGAGGTAGGTGGGCAGGATGGCGAGCAGGTCGACGATGCCGAACATGCTTCTGGCGTAAGCCATGGGGCGGCGGACGGAGGCGAGGCGGATGAGGTACTCGATGGTGAAGACGATGGTGAAGGCCCACTCGGCGAGGTAGAGCGATCGGCCGTGGGTTGCGCGGATGGCGGGCACGGACTCGAGCATGACCGCGACGACCGAGCCGATGATGAGGACGAGCAGCGCGACGTCGAAGGCTTTGCCGGCGGGGGTGTCGGCCTCGAAGATGATCTCGTGCATGCGATGTCGCCAGCGTGGCTGGTCGGTGTCGGCAGGAGACTGTTGTGGCATGCGAGTCAGCCTAGCGGCTGAGCTCGCCGACGAGGCGGGCGAGGGCCTGGACGTCGCGTGACTCGACGATGCGGGTGACGCGGGCGGGGTCGGCGTCGGTCTTGGCGAGGGCCGTGGCGACGGACTTCCAGAGGCGTTTGGCCTTGGTTTCGGCGGGCTGGAGCGCGAGCTCGCTGACGGCCTCGGTGAGTTTCTGCTGGACGATGGAGTCGATGTTGCGGTAGTAGCGGTCGACGATCTTCTTCTGGCCGTGGGTGAGGTCGCGGGGCATGGCGGATTGTTGGCACGCCTGGTGTGGAGTGCCGTGGTTGATGGTGCGCATGAAAAAGGGGCGGAGCCTGCCTCAGGCCTCCGCCCCTTCACACAGGGAAGCGTGGTTGTGTTGCCGCGTGTGCGGGTTAGGCGCGACGGCGGCGTGTGGCGACGAGGCCGGCGGCGCCGATGATGGCGATGGAGCCGGGCGTGGGGATGGTGGTGAAGTTGGTGCCGTCCATCCAGCCGTGGCCGCCGCTGGCGGTGAGGGAGGTCATGCCGCCGTTTTGGTCGTAGGTGGCGTCGAAGTTGGTCCAGGTGTGGAACCAGATGCCGAGCTTCTCGCCGAACGCCAGGCCGGTCCAGGGGGAGTTGCCCGGGTACATGGGGCTGTGGCCGTTGATGCCGGAGACGTCGATGGTGAAGGAGGCGGTGAGTGCGCCGGCGGAGCGGGCGACGTTGGAGGAGGTCATGAGGGTGGAGGAGGGCGCCTCGGAGCTGTCGATGAAGTCGGCGGTCTGGTTGCCGGACTGTGAGCCGTCGCCGTCGCGCCAGGAGTTGTTGAGGTTCTTGCCGTTGTAGGAGTAGGCGGTGACGGCGGTGGAGCCGTTGTGGTCGAGGTCGACATAGAGGAGGGCGAGCTCGCCGCCGTGGCCCTTGGGGTTGGGTCCGTCGTTGAGGGCGAGTGTGAAGCCGCCGGTGATGTCGTCGGAGAAGGTGACGGAGAAGCTGAGCTGCTGGGAGACGGTGTCGAAGGTGGAGTAGATGGACTGGATGGTGCCGCCGTTGTCGCGGATGCCGTAGGAGCCGGGGTCGCCGCGCTCGAAGTCGAAGATGTAGGTGGTGGCGCCGGCGGTGGACGCAGCCACAGCGGCGGCCGCGATGGCGGCCGTGGTCGTGATGGAACGCATGATCGGACTCTCCTCTTTGTATTCCGCGGACGGACATCCGCGTGTGCCAGACGGACGGACATCCGCTGGCGGTCTTGTCTTTGGTGGTCGAACACGTGCGGTCGAGAGCGGACACTTTCGGCCGACGCCCTAGCATGGCCCCTTCATTGGGGATTTCAATGTCGGATGTCTGAAGTGGCGTGTTTTTCTGTTATCGCGCGTGAAGGCGGGCAAGCTTGGGGGCGGGGGCAAGGCGGGGCGCGTCCGAGAGTGCTTGGCGGGAGTCGGGCGCGGGCGTCTTGGTCGATGGGCGGGGGTGGATGTGAGCGGTGTGAATGAGAAAGGGGCACGCCCGAAGGCGTGCCCCGCTGAGGTTTAATGGGTTGAAGGGTGCGGTGGGTTACCAGCCGCCGCGACCGCCGCCGCCGCCACCGCTGCGGCCGCCGCCGCCGCCGAAGCCGCCACGACCA
>CAYQAD010000099.1:0-2549 GCA_964415125.1 uncultured Phycisphaeraceae bacterium
CGCTGGGCGTAGTCGCTGCGCTGGGAAAGGGCGGGCTCGACGCTCGCGGCGTCCTCGTAGCCGGCGGCGAGGGCGCCGAAGCCGCGGGCGCGCGTCCATTGGAGATCGCCGAGGGCGCGCTGGGCGCGGGCGAGGGCGAGCGAGGCGTTGGCGCGGTCGGCCGAGCGGGCCCGGCCCGCGGAGGAGATGGCGCTGCGGATGTGGCGCTCGGCGGCTTCGAAGGCGTCGGTCACGGTGCCGGCGGAGAGGTCGGCGGCGCTGGCGAGAACTTGCTGGAGATCGTTTGCGTGCTCGCCGGCTTCGGCGCGGGCGGCGTCGGACTCTTGCTGGGCTTCGCCCGCGCGGTCGAGCACGCGCTGGCGGGCGTCGCCGACGAGGCGGAGCTGGTTCTCGAGACGCTGGACGTCGAGGTTTGCCTCGGCGAGGCGCGGGCGGAGGACGCTGGCGGTTGCTTCGAACTCGCCGGCCTCGACGTCGAGGGCGTCGGCCTGACGCGAGAGCGTGCGGGCGCGCTGGGCGAGTGAGACGCCCTGGGTGGCGCTGACGGAGGACATCTGGAAGCGGGTCTCGGCGGCCTGGGTGCGCAGCGCGCGGGCCTGGCTGCGGACGGCCTCGGCCTGCAGGTCGACCGCGGCGAGCTCATCGGCGAGGGCCTGGGCGGCTCGGCGGGACATCGCCAGCTCGGATTCGAGGCGGGCGATGTCGTTGCCGAGCGTGTCGAGCTCGGCGGAGGGGTCGAAGGCGGCGGCGGACTCGGCGCGGGCCGAGGCGCGCGACCAGCCGCGGACGTGGCCTCGGGCGGCGGTGAGGATGTTGCGGAGGTCGGCCTCGGCCTGCTCGTGCTCGATGCCCCGGAACTGCGCGAGCCCGAGCAGGGCGCGGGCTTCGAGGACGGCGGCGGCGGCTTCGCTGGACTCGTCGCCCTCGACGCCTTTGAGGAGGTCGGCGATGGCGCGGAAGCGTGCCTCGGCGTTGGGGTCGACGGAGGCGGAGACGCCGCCGGTGATCGCGGCGAACTCCTGGCGGGCCTCGCGGACGGCTTGCGAGGCCGAGTCGCCGCGATCGCAGGCAACCGTCGAGCCGACGATCAGGGCGAGCAGCCCGGCGCGCGCGGCGAGCGAGAGAGAGGATGACACACCACGCATACGACCCATCGCAAGCACCTCGCGCTCAGCTACGTCCCACGGGCCAGCGGGCTTTGCCGGACAAACCCACAACAGGGGGTTTCGCCTCGGGCCCGGTGGCGGCCCTCACTTTAGCACGGCTGGCGGGCGGGAGGGTGCGCGCTAGCGTGCGATCGGGTCGGGTGTCAGGGGCTCGGACGCGCCCGGGAGCTCGTAGTTCACCGGGTAGTCCGGGCGGGGGCGGTACATCGACTCGAGCCAGGCGACCGCGTCGCGGAAGGGCTTGTCGGTGGTGGAGCGGAAGGGTGGGCGGAATCGCTGGGCGTCGCGGCCGATCAGGGGCGGGTGGGGGTAGAGGGAGATCTCGGCGGGCAGGCCCATTTGCAGGAGGGGGCTTCGCGCGGGGTTGTCGTAGTCGATGAGGGGGATGCCCTCGGGTGCGGCGCCCTCGGGGTCGGGCACGCGGAAGCGTTCGAGGATGAGGAAGTTGGTGTAGACGGTGCGATCGGCGTTGGTGCGCTCGGTGGCGAGCTGGAGGCGGCCGGCTTCGGCGCCGCCGTGGCAGCGGCTGGTGGCGCAGGAGTTCATGAGCCAGGTGCGGTGGACGTTGTCGCGGAAGAGGCTGAGCGCTTCGGGCTGGCCGAGCACGCGGACGCGGGGGTAGAGCTCGCGGGCGCGGAGCTGGAAGAGCAGGTCGACGATCTCGGCGGGCGGCGCGTCGTAGAGCGCGCGTCGGCCCTCGCGGCTGAGGGGGATGAGCTCGTGGCCCTTGTAGCGCTCGAGCAGCTCGTCGACGACGTCGCGCGGGACGAGCAGGCGGGGTGGGTCTTCGAGGTCGAGCTCGTAGACCTTGATGAGGTTGAGCTGGTCTTCGGTGAGCAGGGGGATGCCGGGCTCGTCGCGCGTGGGCGTGCCGGTGGCGGGATCGCCGGGTGCGGGTGGGGGCGTTTGCGCGGTGTCGTTCGGTGCCTTCGCTCGGAGGAGGATGAGTTGCTCGAGGAGTCGCGCCATACGGCGTGCGCGGGCGTTGACCGGCTCGCGGTCGAGGACGCCTTCGACTTCGACGAGCGCCATGCCGAACTCGTCGCGGGCGCGGAGCCACTCGGCGAGATCGAGGCGGCGCTCGGCGTCGTCGTCTCGGATCGCGGCGCGCATGGCGCGGTAGCGATCGAGCACGGGGGGGAGCAGATCGAGGCGGGCGATGTCGAGGCGGGGTATGCGCGAGTCGATGCCCTCGACGCGGATGACGAGGGCTTCGGCGGTCTCGCCGACGAGAAGCCCGGTGACCTGGCGGCCGTCGATGAGCTCGATGATGACCTCGTCGGGCGCGGGCGTTGTCGCCAGCGCAGGCTGCTCGCCCGCGGGGTCGCTTGACGGCTGGGGTGCCGACTGGGCTGCCGGTTGGGTTGCCGGCTGGGTTGCCGG
>CAYQAD010000099.1:2649-6024 GCA_964415125.1 uncultured Phycisphaeraceae bacterium
TGGGTTGCCGGCTGGGTTGCCGGTTGGGTTGCCGGTTGGGCGCGGGTGAGTCCGAGCATGATCGCGGCGAGCGCGCACGCGGCTGCGGGGATGGCGGGGCGGACGCGGCGACGTGTGGTGGAGGGGGGCACGGGTGCATTCTGGCCGGGGACGGCTCATGAATCCACAGCGGGGGTGTGAGTCGGGCGCGGGTTAGGCGGCGATTTTCGCGCCGGCGTCGCCGCAGATGAGCTTGCCGGCCTTGGCGCGTTCGGCCTCGACGCGTTCGGCGAGGCCCGGGCTGAGGTCGTCGACGGCGGCGCGGACGGCGGCGAGGTCGACCGAGCCCTCAAGGTCCCCCACTTCTGCGACGCTGGTGAGTTCGACGGCGCTGCCGGAACGCTGGTCGCGGACGAGGGGTGTGCCATGCTCGTCGGCGGTGACGTGGACGGGGCCCTCGAGGGACCGCTTGACGATCGCCTCGACGCCGGCGACGGAGATCTTGGACCCGGCGTGGATGGTGCCCTGGACGACGATACCGGCGCGGCGGCAGGACTCGAGCACCTCGCCGGCGCGGAGCATGGCGCGGGCGATGGGTTCCATGCGACCCTGGCCCGAGGAGACGGCGAACTCGAGCTCGGTGAGCTCCTCGGCCTGCGCTGGCGACATCTTGCCTCCGATGGAGCGGAGGGTGGCGAGTCGTTCCTGCGCGGCGGCGAGGTCTGCGAGGACGCGGGGGGCGAGGGCGAGCAGCGAGCGGGCGGTTTCTTCGACCTTGGGCGATGAGCCGGCGAGGACGCCCGCCTGCGCGCGGGCGGCGCTGCCGACCTCGGCGAGCTCGACGGAGTCGGCGGCGCGGATGAGGCCCGAGACCATCGTGGCGTTGGGCGAGATGACGCGGCGGGCGACGGCGAGGTCGCAGCCGGTGATCTCGTTCTCAACGATGAGGTCTCGGCCGACGGTGCCCGTGACGCTGTCGAGGTAGCGTGCGGTGAGGTCGCGGCCCGCGTCGACGCGGCCCTTGCTGCGCCCGGCCATGCCGCGCTCGAGGACGATGTCGGCGCCGGACTTGAGGGTGGCGGCTTCGACGAGGTTGCGGACGGTGAGCGTGCCGCCGACCTCGACGCGGAAGTTGTCGCGGACGCCGTCGGCGACCTCGGCGTCGCCGGGGAAGCGGACGTGGCCGGTGTTGAAATCGACCGCGCCGGGGAGGCGGAGCTGCTTGGAGACGGTGACGTGGGTCGGGTCGATCAGGAGGAGGCCGGCGTGCTGGGCGATGATGACGCCCGCGCCGTCGCGGCATGCGCCGTCGAGCTTGAGGGCGATTTCTCGGCCTTCGCGTGCGCCGATGACCTTGCCGAAGATGTCGAGGCCGTCCTCGCCCGGCTCGGCGTCGAGCTCGCGGCCGATGCGTTGGCCCGGGGCGACAACGCAGAGCGCGTTGACCTCGTAGTGGGAGACGTCGGCCTCGTCGCAGACTTCGGCGCGATCGGCCTCGCCGGCGGTTTTGCTGAGGACGGCGCGCTGGCGGTCGAGCTGCTCGGCGAGTTCGGGCTCGATGTCGACGTGCGCGTCGCGGCCATGGCGGACGGGCGTGCCTTGGGCGACGACGGCCTCGATCGCTTCGCCGGCGCGTGCCTTGGCGAGCGCGGCTTCGACCTCGGGCTCGTCGATGCGTGTGCGGGCGATGCCTTCGGCTTCGAGCGCGGCGATGATCGTTTGGGTGTCGACGGCCTCGATGTTCGCGACGATCGCCAGCCGCGCGGTGAGGCGGTCGGTGTCGATGTCGAGGGTGAGTCCTGGCATGAGCTCGCGCATGGCGTTTCTCTGCTCCCGCGACGCCCCTCATGCGCCGGGTGGGTTAGGCGGCCTTGGATCCGGTCTTCTCGAGCGTCTCGCGGATGCGCTGGCCGAGCAGGTCGGGGGTGAAGGGCTTGACGACGTAGTTGTTGACGCCGGCCTTGATCGCCTCGATGACGCGGGACTTCTCGGCCTCGGTGGTGACCATGATGATGGGGGTGGTCTTGTCGGCCTTGCGGTAGGTCTTGACGAAGGTCAGGCCGTCCATGTTGGGCATGTTCCAGTCGACGAGCAGCAGCTCGGGGGCGTAGGCCCCGACCTTGCTGAGCGCGTCCTGGCCGTCGCAGGCCTCCTCGATGTCGGTGTAGCCGAGCTGGCTGAGCACGCTCTTTTGGATGTTCCGCATCGTCTTCGAATCGTCTACGAGCAGGATTCGCATGGCATTTCCTCTGTGTCGTTCGGCCTTGTGCTGTTGCGGGCCGCGGTTGGTCGTTTGTCGTGTGGCGCGTGGTGCGGGGCTTGGATGTTCGTCAGGCGGCTTGCTGCGCGGCGGCGACCTGCTTGATGGCGACCTCGATAACGACCTCGCCGCAGTCGGTCTGGCAGGGGATCATGACGCAGGGCGTGTCGCTCTGGCCGGCGATGCGGTGGCCCTTGCCGATGACGACGCTGGGGCAGGAGATGGAGACGCGCTTGTTGTCGGGGAAGGCGGCCTTGGCGCCGCCGGAGACCATGTTGACGAGTTCGCCGATGGCGTCGGCGAAGTCGTCGCTCTCGGCGTCGAGGTCCATGCCGGTGAAGAGCTGGACGATGGAGACGGCGGTCTCGGTGGGGAAGCTCAGGACGACCGAGCCGACGACGTCGCCGGACATGCCGATGATGCCGGAGATGTCGAACTCGGGGTGTGGGTTGCTCTTGATCGTCGGCTCGCCGATCTCGACGGGGAGCTGGAGCATCGTGGAGAAGACGTTCTGGATGCTCGCGACGAAGGGCGTGATGTAGCTGGCGTCCATGGGGTGTGTGTCCTTTTGCGTGTCGTGGGCGTGGGCGTGGGCGTGGGCGTGGTTTGGGGCGGGCGTTTAGGCGGGAACGGGCGTGGCGGATGCTCTCGCCGACGAGCGCCGCATGAGCTCGCCGATGTCGACGATGAGGCTGACGCCACCATCGTCACGGACGGTGGTGCCGCTGAAGGGGCCGGACTTGTCTCCGACCTCCAAGGGTTTGATAACGATCTCCTGCTGCCCGATCAGGCCGGACACCATGAGGCCGATCGTCCGCTCCTGGAGGGACAGGACGACGGCGAAGGGGCCTTCCTCGCGCTGGTCTTCGGGCACGTCGAACTCGTCGGCGGCGTTCAAGATCGGGATGACCTCGTCGCGGAGGCGCATGACCGGGCCGGTGCCGATGGTCCAGAGGTCGTCATCGGAGGGGCGGACGATCTCGAGGATGGAGCCGAGCGGGACGGCGTAGATCTCGCTGGAGACGTCGACCATCATCGCGGGCATGATCGCGACGGTGAGGGGGATGGTGAAGGTGATGCGCGTCCACTTGCCGGGCTCGCTGTCGACATCGACCGAGCCCTTGAGCTTCTCGATG
>CAYQAD010000099.1:6034-8749 GCA_964415125.1 uncultured Phycisphaeraceae bacterium
AGAGGTCGCTCACGGCCGCGGCGGTCGAGAAGCCCGCGGCGAAGATGAATCGCATGACCTCGCGATCGCTCATGGTGGCGAGCTCGGCCTCGGTGACCAGGCCTCGCTCGAGGGCCTTGGCGCCGATCTTCTCGCGTGAGAGGCCCTTGCCGTCGTCCTCGATGGCGACCTTGACGACGCCGCCCTCATTGGCGGCGGTGAGCTTGATGGTGCCGAGCTCGTCCTTGCCGGACGCGGCGCGGTCCTCGGGGCCCTCGACGCCGTGGTCGGCGGAGTTTCGGAGGACGTGGACGAGCGGGTCGCCGAGCTCCTCGATGACGGACTTGTCTACCTCGGTCTCGGCGCCCTCGATCACGAGCTCGATCTTCTTGCCGGTCTTCTGGGCGAGGTCGCGGATGAGGCGGGGGTACTTGCCGAAGAGCTTCTCGAGCGGCTGCATGCGGGTGCGCATGACGGCGAGCTGGATGTCGCCGGTGACACGGTCGAGCTCGCTTGCGGCGGTGGCGAAGGCTTCGCGCTCCTCGCTGTTGCCGACGCTCGCGAGCTTTCGGCTCATGGCGCTGACGCGGTTCTTCTGGAGCACGAGCTCGCCGACGAGGTTCATGAGCGACTCGAGGCGGCCGACCTCGACGCGGATGGTCTGCTCGATCGCCGAGGCCGCGCCGCGCTTGGGCTCGGGCTTCGACGCGGGCTGGCTGGCCCCGGCCTGAGTGGCTGCGGGCTGCGTGTCGGTCGGCTTGGACTCGGCGATGACGGGGGGCGGCGTCGTCGGGTCGGCACTTGGCGATTCGGACGTCGCGGCATCGGCGGGTGCTGCGGTGTCGCTCGACCAGACGCCTTGGGTGGCGAGGATGTCTTGGGGGGTGGCGTGGTCTGGGATCGGCGCGTCGGTGCCGCCGTCGCGGATGACCGCCTCGATCTGCTCGATGAAGGTGTCGATGGGCCATTCCCAGACAGCTTGGGCGTGGAGGCCCTTGGTCTGCTCGGCGATGAGGCAGTGTGCGGCGGTGAGGAGGGGGATGAGCTGGGCCACGGCCTCGGGCTCGAGGTCTTCGATCGCCTTGCTCGCGTCGTTGAGCGCGGTGACGAGGCGGGCCATGGACGCGAACTCGAAGAACTCGACGCTGCGGGCGAGTGCCTCGCAGAGCTCGCCGAGCTCGGCGGAGGCGGCCTGGCGGGCGGCCTCGTCGGCGAGGGCCTGGAGCTGCTCGTCGATGCGCTCGAGGGTGTCGTCGACGTCGGCGACGAGGAACTCGAAGAGGTCGGCCTTGGAGGGTCCGAGCTCGAGCGGGCTGGAGGAGGCGCCGTAGGGGCCGGCCGGGCCGGCGGCGTCTTGGGTGCTGGAGACGTCGGCCTCGCCGGCGCCCGACGCGGCGGCTCCCACCGTCGCGGTGGTCTGGCGACCCTCGCCGATGGCGGTGAGTGTTTCGACGAGGTTCGCGTCGGGCGTTTCCATCTCGTCGCCGGCCTGGAGCTGCTCGAACTGTCGCTTGACCGTGTCGACGGCGGCGAGGAGCAGGTCCATGAGGGGGGCGTCGACGACGACCGTGCCGTTGCGTGCGGCGTTGAGGGCGGTCTCGGCGGCGTGCGCGATCGAGACGAGGTTGGTCATCGCGAGGAACGACGCGCTGCCCTTGATGGTGTGGAGCGCGCGGAAGACCTGGTTGACCAGATCGAGGTCGTTGGGCGAGGACTCGAGCGAGACGAGATCGCCCTCGAGTTCCTCGAGGAGCTCGCCGCACTCGGTGAGGAAGTCCTGCAGGATTTCTGGATCGAAGCCGCCGAATGACACGTTGGTTTACCTCACTGGAGTCGTTGCTTGGAGAGCGGGCTGCGTCGTGCGCGCTAGACCTTGCGGTAGCAGAATCCCTGCGGGATGGAGAGGCCTTCGAAGGGGACGTTGAGCCCCCGGATGGACTCGGAGTGCCCGATGAAGAGGGTGCCGTCGGCGGCGAGCTGATCGCCGAACGTGTTGAGCACGCGGGTCTTCATGTCGTCGTCGAAGTAGATCATGACGTTGCGGCAGAAGATGATGTCCCATGTGCCGAAGCGCTTGGCGGCGAGCTTGTCGCGGAGGTTGTGGAGCTGGAAGTTGACCATCGACTTGATCTCGGGATCGAGCACGTAGAAGCGGCCGTCTTCGGTGAAGTAGCGTTTCTGCGCGAGGCCCGGCGTGGAGCGGATGGAGTAGCTGGTGTATCGGCCCGACTGGGCGACCTCGAGCGCCTTCTCGGAGATGTCGGTGCCGAGGATCTCGATACGCCAGTCGGGCAGGCGGACGCCGAGCGATCGGTGGATCATCATGGCGAGCGTGTAGGGCTCCTCGCCGCTCGAGCAGGCGGCGGACCAGACCCGGAGGCGCTTGTTGGCCTTGCGCTTCTCGAGGATCTCGGGGAGGATCTTGCGCTCGAAGACGTCGAGCTGGGGCTCGTTGCGGAAGAAAGATGTTTCGTTGATGGTGATGCGGTTGAACATCTCCTGGAACTCGTCGGTCTGGTAGGGACCCATCGAGAGGAAGGAGATGTACTGGTCGTAGTCCTCGATCTCCATCTCGCGGAGGCGGTGGCCCAGGCGGGACTCGAGGACGTACTTCTTGGCGTCGGGGAAGTGGATGCCGGCGCGGTCGTAGATGATCTTGCGCAGCTTCTCGAACTGTGCGGTGGACATCGGGATCTTGGTTGCGGTGGCGGTTGTCACGCGGCGTTCCTTTGTGCG
>CAYQAD010000100.1:0-8702 GCA_964415125.1 uncultured Phycisphaeraceae bacterium
TCGGCACCGCCTGCCCGACCGTCTTCGACGAGGACACCGACATGGTCGCCGTCGCCCGCAACATCGCCCGCTTCTTCAAGCACGAGAGCTGCGGGCAGTGCACGCCCTGCCGCGAGGGCTCGGGCTGGCTGTATCAGCTCATGACCCGCATCGAGTCTGGAGATGCCAAAACCAAGGACCTGGACATGGCCCTCGAGGTCGCCACGAGCATGGGCTCGATGCCCGGCACGACCATCTGCGGCCTCGCCGACGGGAACAACTGGGCTCTGCGCACCATCATGAACAAGTTCCGCGACGAGTTCGAGGCGCGGGTTCGGCCGACGTTTGTGCCGGTGAACGTGACGGTGGGCGCGGCGGCGAACGGCTGAGACCAGCGACCTAACCGGTCACATCGATCAACGACCCCGTCGCCACGGCGCCCTGCTCGGCGAGCATCTGCTCATAGCGGGCGTCGCGCTGGATCGACTCCTCGAGACGTGCCTCTCGGCGTGCGGCCGCTTCCTCGGCTTGGGCGAGTCGCGCGTCGCGAAGGGCGTCGGCCTCGGCGGCGCGTTGCTCGTCGGCCCGGCGCTCGGCGGCGCGGGCCTGGGCTTCTTCGCGACGCTGGCGCGAGCTCTCGAGGGAGCGATCGACCACGTCGAGCACCATGCCATCGCGCTCGGCTTGCAGGCCCGCGGCGAGCAGCTTCGCGTCGGCGGAGAAGTCGACCTGGTCGGCTGTGCGGAGCCCCGCAGCCCGGGTGTCCGCGATCGCGGGCAGCGCGAACCCGGGGTCCACCCCCGCGGGCGGCGTCTTGGCCGACCCTACGACACGCGGCACGCCGCCACTGCCGACCAACGCAGAGGCCGGGCGGACCTGCATGACCGTGGGCGAGCCGGGATTGAAGCCGAGTGCGTTGATCGAGAGCCTCCGCGGCGTGGTGGGTCGCGTGACGTCCGAGAACCCGCGCGGGCCCGTCGGACGCCGGCAACGTCGGCGCGCGGGGGGCGGGTCTGAAGCCGCGATGGCGGGAATCGGCGGGTTTCACGGCGGCTCGGCCGCAGAGACGGGCCGGGCGGGGCGGGCGATGTGGCAGATTGCTGCAACGGGCTCGGGCGGGGGCCGAATGGCGTCGTGGGGCGTGTCCGGCGGGTCGTGTTGGTCACGCCGCGGGAGCCCCGTAGAATCTGGCTCGCACGCCGCGGAGGCCCAGCGCCTCTCGCCGCACGCTCGCTCGGGCCGACCGTCTTTTCGGGATGGATCGCGCTCTTCACAGCCCATGACCGACGCGACCCATTCATCGCCCGCACGCGCCGCGTGCACCGAGGCTGCCGACGGCGGCGACGCCGGCGACGGCTCTCCCGATCGACCTCCCTCGGCCGGCGAAGCCACCTCCATCGATCTGGACATCATCGACGCGACCGCCCGCATGGCGGCCGAGGACATCGCGTGGCTCGACGACGCGCTGCGGCGGGCCGGGGCGGAGCTTCGCGCCGGGGGAGAGGTCCGCGTGCGTGTCGTGGACGACGCGGAGATGGCCGTGGCCCACGAGCGCTGGTCGGGCGTGCCCGGCACGACGGACGTGCTGACCTTCGACCTTCGAGATGAGCCGCGCGGCCCGCTGGATGTCGATGTGCTCGTGTGCCTCGACGAGGCCGAGCGTCGCGCCGCGGAGCGCGATCACGACGCGCGCAGCGAGCTGCTGCTGTATGGGTTGCACGCGATGTTGCATTGCATGGGTCACGACGACCACAGCGACGCGGCGTTCGCGGCGATGCACGCGCGTGAGGATGAAGTGCTGGAGGCGATTGGTGTCGGTGCGTTGTTTAGCGGTGGGGAGCGCGGGTCATGAGCGGGCTGTGGATGTGGGCCGCGGTAGGCTCGGCGATTGCGGGCGGCGTGTTCAGCGCTGTGTCGATGGCGCTGCACGATCTGTCGAAGGCGGGGCTTCTGGACCTCGCCGAGCGCCGGGGCGAGGCCGCGGTGCGGCGGGCCGAGCGGATCGCGTCCGACCCCGAGGGGCCCGCCGCGGCGATCGCGTTGCCGCGGGTGCTGTTCAATCTGCTGACGATGGCGGCCGCGACGGTTGCAATCGCGTCGATGGGCGCGACGGCCGCGGCGGGCTCGGCGTTGCCCGTCGATTGGCGTGACCGCGGGATCGCGCTCGCGTGCGCGGCCGTCTTTGTGTGGATCGCGGGTGTGCTCGTGCCGCAGGCGGTTGCCAAGCACGCGGGGGAGAAAGTGGTGCTCGCCTTCTCCGGGCCGTTGCTCGCGTGGGCGACGATCGCGAAGCCCGCGACGGCGGCGTGGCGGTTCACGAGCGAGGTGGTGCGTCGCCTGGTGGGCGAGCAGCGTCTGGATGGGCCGGACACGCTCGACGCCGAGCTGATGAGCGTGGTCGAGGAGGGCGAGCGCGAGGGACAGATCGACGAGGCCGAGCGCTCGATGATCGAGGCGATCGTGGACCTTCGCTCGACGACGACCGAGCAGGTCATGACGCCGCGGACCGAGGTGCGGGCGCTCGAGTACACGGATGACTTCGAGACGGTCCGCACGTATGCGCGCGAGAGCGGGCACTCGCGTGTGCCGGTCTTTGAGGAGAACCTCGATCACATCGTCGGCATTCTGTACGCGAAGGATCTGCTGCGGTATCTCGCGAGCGACGAGGCGGGCAACGGCACGCCGTTCGTGCTGCGCGACATCCTCAGGCCGGCGCTGTTTGTGCCCGAGACCAAGACGGTGCGCGAGCTGCTGCGTGATCTGATCGCCGAGAAGGTGCACATCGCGATGGTCGCCGACGAGTACGGCGGCACGAGCGGCTTGATCACCATCGAGGACATCGTTGAGGAGATCGTCGGGGAGATCCGCGACGAGTACGAGTCCGACGCGGAGCCCGAGCCGGGCATCGAGGTCGACGAGCCGGGCAAGTCGGCGACGGTCGATGGGCGTGTGTACATCGACGATGTGAACGACGAGATCGAGCGCTTCGGTCTCGAGGTGCCGGAGAACGAGGACTACGACACCGTGGCGGGGTACGTCGTGAGCAAGCTCGGGCGGATCCCCGAGGCGGGCGAGCGCTTCGCCGATGGCGGGCTGATGGTCGAGGTGCTCGAGGCCGAGGCGACGCGGGTGACGCGGGTTCGGCTGCTCGTGGCCGAGGACGGGCACGAGGACGCGATCGACGGGGACGACCCGACGCGGGCCGCCGGCTGACGCGGGGGGCTGATCGTCGAGAATCGCGCGGAGCCGGCGGTTACGATCGGCCTATGCCGTTGCAACTGCATGACACCCTCCGCCGCGAAGCCGTGCCGTTCGTTCCTGCGGATCCGAGGCGGGTGACGTTCTACTCGTGCGGGCCGACGGTGTACGACGATGCGCACATCGGCAACTTCCGTTCGTTTCTGTTTGGCGACCTGTTGCGTCGGTACCTCGAGAGCCCGCTGTGCACGGTGACCACCCCCGACGGCGCGCCTCACGACGGCCCGCGCGAGGTCGTGCACGTGATGAACATCACGGACGTGGGGCACATGACCGAGGACGACCGGGCCGACGGCGGCGGGGAGGACAAGATGGCCCGCGCGGGCCAACGGCTCGCCGAGGCCCAGCAGGGCGCGGGTGCGGCCGAGACCAAGAAGGCGGGCAGCGCCCACGCGGGCACGGCGATCGATCCGAACGATCCCTTCGCGATCGCATTGTTCTACGCCGACCGGTTTGTGGAGGATGCGAAGCGGCTTGGGCTGAAGGTCGCGATCGAGGCCGAGGCCGACGCGACGCTCATGCCCCGGGCGACGCAGCATGTCGGGTCGATGATCCGCATGGTCGAGACGCTGATCGAGCGTGGGCACGCCTATGCGGTGGGCGAGCCGGGCGCACAGGCGGTGTACTTCGCGGTCGAGTCGTGGCCCGCCTATGGCGAGCTGTCGGGCAACCGCATCGAGGCGCTGTCCACCGGCGCGGGCGGGCGCATCTCGGACGCGACGCAGAGCGAGAAGCGGCACCCCGCCGACTTCTTGCTGTGGAAGTCCGACGCGGCACACCTGATGAGGTGGGACTCGCCGTGGGGCGTTGGATATCCCGGCTGGCACATCGAGTGCAGCGCGATGAGCCTCGATCGCATCGGCGCGGACGGCATGATCGATCTGCACTCGGGCGGCGAGGACAACATCTTCCCGCACCACGAGTGCGAGCGGGCCCAGTCGTGCTGCGCGACGGGGCACCAGACGTTCGCGAGGCACTGGGTGCACGCGCGGTTCCTCATGGTCGAGGGCGAGAAGATGTCCAAGAGCAGCGGGACGTTCTTCACGGCGCGTGACCTCTTTGCCCAGGGTGTCGAGCCCGCGGCGCTGCGGCTCGAGCTGATCCGCACGCACTACCGCGCGCAGTCGGACTTCAGCCGGCAGGGCCTGAAGGACACGCAGCGCATGGTCGAGCGGTGGCGGCGTTTCATCGCGGCGGGTGATCAGAGCGCCGAGGCTGGCGAGCTCGATGCGGCGGCGCGCGAGGCGTTTGTCGCGGCGATGGACGACGACCTGAACATCGCCGGCGCGATCGGCGCGATCAACTCGTGGATCGGGCGAACGCCGGCGCCCAGCCGGGCCGACGCCGAACTCATGCGGACCTTCGACGACGTGCTCGGCGTGGCGGGGCTCGCGGGCCTCGCGTCGGCCGAGACGTCGATCGGCGTGTTCCTCGGTGGGCTCACGCCCGACGCGGCGGTGGTCGATCGGCTCGAGGCGCGGGCGGCGGCGAAGAAGTCCAAGGACTTCGCCGCGGCCGACGCGATACGCGACGAGTTGGCGGCGATGGGCCTGGCGATCAAGGATGTGGCGGGCGGCAAGGTCGAGGTTTCCCCAGCCTGAGCTCGTCGCCCGCTCGTCGCCCGGCGGTGATGCGGCCTGCATGAGCAGGATCGGCCCGCGACCTACACTCCCGGCGTGTTCCGAGGCCCCTCAACCCTGTGGCGATTCGCCAGCGCCGAGCTCTGGCGGCTGGTGCTGCTGACGGCGAGCGTGCTGGTTTGTGTCATCGCGTTCGCGCTGGTGCTCCAGCTGTTTTCGGCGGGCAAGGTCGGCCCCCAGGACATCCCCAAGCTCATGCTCCTCGCGGTCGTGCCGATGTTGCAGTACGCGCTGCCGTTCGCGGCGGGCTTCGGCGCGACGCTCGCGTATCACCGCATGGCGCAGGACAACGAGGTGATCGCGGCCAGCGCGGGCGGCGTGCCGCACCGGTCGCTGCTCGTGCCCGCGGTGATCGCGGGCGTCGTGCTCGCCGGCGGGCTGACGGCGCTCAACGAGCAGGTGATCCCGCGTTTTCTGCGGTCGATCGAGCGGATGGTCACGCAGGACGCGGTGAAGCTGATGGTCAAGAACATCGACCGCGGCGAGGCGATTCAGGCCGACAACGTGATGCTGACCGCCGACCGCATCTTCCAGCTCGACGCCGACGAGGCGAGCGGCGTTCAGGATCGGCTCATTATGGAGGGGGTCGTCGCGCTCGAGCTCGACCGCAACGGCCGGGTGCTGGCCGAGGCAACCGCCGAGCGCGCCCGCGTGTGGTTCTTCGGCGAGGGCCCTGGCAACGACCAGGGCCTGCTCGCGATCCATCTCGAGAACGGCGTGTACGACAAGTCGGGCGAGTCCGCGGCGCGTTTCGACCTCATCGAGCTGAATCTGGCGGTGCCCAACGCCTTCCAGGACGATCCGAAGTTCTTGACCTTCAGCGAGCTGCGTGAGCTGCGCGAGTATCCGGACCGCATGAGCTTTGTCGAGATGCGGCGGCGTGATCTGGCGTACCACCTCGGCGCGCGGGTCGCGGCCGAGGGCTTCGCCGACGCGCTCGCGAGCGGTCAGCCGATGCAGCTGATCGACGAGGAGGGCCAGCGCGTTCGCGTGTGGGCGGGCGGCCTCGAAGAGCGGCAGAACCGTGTGTACGCGCTGCGACCGGGGCGCGACCAGGCGCCGGTGCGCGTCGAGTACGAGCGGCTTGATGTCGCGGGCCAGCCCGACGGCGTGACGGTGTACCAGGCCAACGAGGCGCTGCTTCGTATCGATCTTGGCCCCGACCGGGGCGCGCGTCGCCTTGTCGTTGCGCTCGAGCTCTCGGATTACCGCGTCGAGGGTGTGCGTGGCGGGGGCGGCGCCGAGGCGTCGGGCGCGCTGGCGACGCGCGTGCTGCCGGGCATGAAGCCGGTGCCCGATCCGATGATCGAGCTGATCGCGACGGACAGCGCCGGGCTGCTCGCGCGGGCCGAGCCGAGGATCGAGGGACCGCGCGGCGACGACTTTCTCCGCGGGCCCACGGTGGAACTCCGCAAGCGCATCGAGAAGCTCGGGCGAGAGATCACGAGCAAGCAGCACGAGCGGTGGGCGATGGCCGCGTCGTGCTTCGTGATGGTGCTGACGGGCGCGGTGACGGCGCTCCGGCTTGGCAACTCGATGCCGTTGACGGTCTACCTGTGGTCGTTCTTCCCGGCGCTCGGTGCGCTGATCACGATCTCGGGCGGGCAGAAGTCGGTGCATGACTTTGGCGCGCCGGGTTTGCTGATGCTTTGGGGCGGCGTGGTGGCGCTCTCGGTGTACACATTCGTCGCGTACCGCGGCCTGACGAGGCACTGACCGCCCGTGATCACGCCCGACGACACGCACACGCCGCCGTACGCCACGTGGTCCCGCGACTGGGGGCCGACGATCGCGCTGATCCTGATCGTGATGTTCGTCCGGCTGGCGTACATCGCGTGGTTCAGCCCGTACGCGTTGATCGAGGACGAGGCGCACTACTGGGAGTGGGCGCGGCATCTGGCGCTGTCGTACTACTCCAAGGGCCCCGGCATCGCGTGGACGATCGCGGCGACGACATCGCTGTTTGGTGATACGGAGTTCGGCGTGCGGGCGAGCGCGCCGGTGTGGGGCGCGATCGCGGCTGGGCTCGTCGCGCTGCTGGCGTGGGACACGAGTCGCGATCGTCGGGCCGCGTTTGTCGCGGCGGTGCTGGTGCACGTGGTGCCGATTTTTCAGGTGCTCGGGATCCTCATGACGATCGACGGGCCGTACGTGGCGTGTTGGGCGGCGGCGTGCTGGCTCGCGTGGCGGGGGCTCGAGAAGCGATCGGCCGCGGCCTGGCCCGTGCTGGGTCTGGTGCTGGGGCTCGGGTTTCTCTTCAAATACACGATCCTGCTGCTGCCGCCCGCGTTGCTGTTGTACGCGTGGCGACGCCGGGGCTCGATGCATTTGCCCAGCCGCATGCCGCTGCGCCTCGCGATGTGTGTCGCGGGGTTCGTGCTGTCGATCACGCCCGTGGTGGTGTGGAACGCGCAGAACGGCTGGCCGACGGTGCGCCACCTGCTCGGGCACCTCGGGCTGCCGGGCGGCGATGTGCCCGCGGCGCAGAGCCACGCGGTGGGGTATCGGTACGAGCTGAGCTGGACGCTGGAGTATCTCGGCGTGCAGCTCTTGGTCATCGGGCCGGCGCTGTTGCTGTGCGTCTACTCGATCGGCGTGGCGGTGCGACGCCGAATGGTCGAGCCTGAGCGCTGGGCGGGCCGGCTGTTTTTGATCACGTGCGGCTGGCCGGTGCTGGCGTTCTATCTGTTCGTGACGGCGTTCACGGGCGTCGAGGGCAACTGGCCCGCGGCCGGCTGGATCACGCTGCTCGCGCTCGCGGGGTGGGGCGTGGTCGACGCGATGACCAAGTTCAACCGGCGCGTCGCCGCGTGGGAAGCGCTGCCGACACCCCGGCCAAAACGCGGCATCCTGCGGCGGCGGCCCGAGACCCATCGCCAGATCGTGTGGCACGCCGCGGTGGCGGTGGGCGTCGTCTCGGGCGTGGGCATGCTTCGGCTGGACCTGCTCGCGTTGGTGCCGGGCGTTGGCTCGGCCGTGCCGATCGGCAGGCTGACCAGCGCGCGGGACTTTGCCGAGAGCGCCGCGGAGCAACTGGCGGTGCTCCGCGAGCGGGGCAGCGACGACCCGATCGCGATCACCCAGCACTACGGCCGAGCCTCGCAGCTCGCGTTCTACCTGCCCGGCCAGCCGACCGTGTACTGCGCCTCGGCCCGCATGGTCGGGCGGCGCACGCAGTACGACTACTGGCCCGACACGAGCCTCGATCGCCCCGACCTCGCCGGCCGGGACGCCCTGCTGCTGGGGGCGACCCGGGAGCAATGGGCGTACGCTTTCGGGGACATCGAGGAGATCTTCCCGCTCGCGGGCGACCACAAGTCTCGGCTCGCGTTCTTCGGGCTCGGCTATGAGGGCTTCTCCCGCGAATAGCGGCCGAGCGACCGCCGGCCGCCCGAGCCGCGCACCCCAAGGACACGCGTGAACTACTTCACCAAACGCCAGCGCACCCGTCGACGCATCGCGTTCCTTCGCCAGGCGGCGATTCTGGCGGTGGTGTTCGCGCTCCTACACCTGCTCGACAAGCCGCTCTACCTGCTGATCGAGTCGCGCGGGCTTGGGCACGAGGGCAAGGACCGCGTGGAGGGCAAGGACTGGTACGACCTGCTGCACATCACCGGCTCGCTGCTCACCTGGGCGGTGATCTGCTCGGCGATCGTGCTGCACGACCGCCGTGTGATCCTGGCGCGCAAGGCGTGGCGTGTGTACCGGCGTGGCGTGCTGATCTTCGCCTCGGCGGTCGCCGGCGGCATCATCACCGAGCTCGGCAAGGTGCTCATCGCGCGCGAGCGCCCGAGCAACCACGGCGGGGACTACCACTTCCGCCCG
>CAYQAD010000101.1:0-8656 GCA_964415125.1 uncultured Phycisphaeraceae bacterium
GTTGTTCGCGATCCAGTGCAGCACGTAGTACAGCAGCACGTCGACCACGATGTCGATCCCGATCGCCGCGAGCGTGATGATGAACTTTTTCTCGGTGCCGACCCAGTCGCCGAACCACTGCACGGGCCACTTCGCGACCAGAATCGCCAGCAAGCCCGCTGCAGCGATATTCACGTTGATATTGACGATCCGCTTGCGCTGGTAGAGCCTGAAGAGCCGGTCGGGCATGGGCGGATCCTAACCCCTCGGCTCAGCCGCCGTCGCGGGTTCCCACAGTCGCCCCGACACGTCGTCGGGCGATCGCAACCGCGTCCGGGTTCACGTCGCACCCAACCGCGTGGCGACCCGCTTCGGCAGCGGCCACGAGCGTCGTGCCGCTGCCGCACACCGGGTCCAGCACCGTGCCCCCGGGCGGGCAGCACGCCCCGATCAGCATCTCGAGCAGCGCGATCGGCTTCTGCGTCGGATAGCCGCACCGCTCGGTTGCCATGTTGTTGATCGCGGGCACGTCCAGCACGTCGGTCGCCTTCTTCATCTGTCCCGCCATGCGGTTGCTCGTCGCCGGCACCATCGGCGGCTCGAACCAATACGCCCCCGGATCAACGCAATAGAACAGAATGTCGTCGTGCTTCCGCGCGAACCGCCTCGGCGAAGACCCGCCCAGCCCGTACGCCCAGACCAAGTGATTCACGAACCGGTCCGCGCCGAGCAGTTCATCGAGCAGCAGCCTCGCGTGGTGGCTGGTCCGCCAATCGATGTGCAACAGCACGCACGCCGAGGGCCTCAGCGCCGGCAACGTCGCCTCCAGCCGCTCGCGCAGCCAAGCGACCCAGGCATGCACCGTCGGCCATGCATCCGGGTACGCCCCATGCCGGGCCGACTGCGTGCTGCCCGTGTTGAAGGGCGGGTCGGCGTACAGCAGGTCGACCGACGCGGGCGCGAGCGAGCCCGCCAACGCAAGCCAGTCGGCCTGCTCGACGCGAGCGCTCACCGGTCGACGATCACGCTCGGCCTACCAACCGAGTGGTGGTTGAAGCCCAGTTCGCGGAGCTGCCGGCGTCGGTAGAGGTTCCGCCCATCGAACACCGTCCGCTCGCCCATGATCTCGCCCAGACGCTGCCAGTCGGGGTTCTTGAACTCGTCCCAGTCCGTCGACACGATCAGGCCGTCGGCACCGGTCGCGCACGCGTACTGCTCGCCCAAGATCTCACCAGCGATACCGATCTGGTCCATCGCCCATCGGCCCGTTTCGTCGGCGACGGGGTCGTACGCCCGCACGGTCGCGCCCGCCTGGTGCGCAAGCTCCATGAGCGTCAGCGCCGGGCTCTCGCGCACGTCGTCGGTCCGCGGCTTGAAGGCGATGCCCCAGAAGGCGAGCGTCTTGCCCTCGAGCCCGCCGCGATCCGCATAGTGCTTCTCGATCTTGTTCCAGAAGATCACGCGCTGGCGTTGATTCACCTCGTGCACGGATCGGCTCAGCTGCATCTCGTGCCCGCACTGCTCGCCCATGCCGATGACCGCCTGCGTGTCCTTCGGGAAGCACGACCCGCCGTAGCCCAGACCCGGGTACAAGAACTGGTGCCCGATGCGCTTGTCGGCACACATGCCCTCGCGCACGCGGTTGATGTTCGCGCCGAAGTGCTCGCAGAGGTTTGCCATCTCATTGATGAACGAGATTTTGGTCGCCAGGAAGTTGTTCGACGCGTACTTCACCATCTCGCTGGACAGGATGTCCATGATGTAGATCGGGTGTCCGTTGCGAGTGAACGGCTCGTAGATGTCGCGAAACATCCGCCCCGCGGGGTTGTCGGCGCTCTCATGGTTCTCCACGCCGCACACCACTCGGTCGGGCTTGTTGAAGTCTCCAACCGCGTCGCCCTCCTTCAAGAACTCCGGGTTGTTGCCCACGTTGAAGGGGATCTTCGGCCCGACGATCTCGCGGATGCGGTCCCGCACCTTCAGGGTCGTGCCCACGGGCACGGTGCTCTTGACGATCACCGTCTTGGGCTTCTGGTCGGGCCCCAGCGTCTTGATGACCGCCGCGATGTCCTCCGCCGCCTGCAGCACGTACTTGAGGTCCGCCGACCCATCCTCGCCCGGCGGCGTGCCCACGCAGATGAACACCGCGTCCGCGTCGCGGTACGCCTCGGATTTGTCCAGCGTGAACGTCAGCCGCTCGGCCTTGATGTTCCGCTCGAGCAGCTCGGTCAGCCCGGGCTCGTAGATCGGGCACTCGCCGCGCTTGAGCAGATCGATCTTCGCCGCGTCGACATCCAGGCACGTCACGTGCTGCCCCGTGTTGGCGAAGCAGACGCCCGTCACGAGCCCCACGTATCCGGTGCCGACCATCGTCAGTCGCATCGCCTCGCGCTCCCGCCATGCAGCCCCGGCCCGTCGGCCGCGACCCAGAATCCATCACCCTGCCATCAGCCACGCGACCAGCATGGTCGACGGCGTCACAACGGACGAGTCTAGCCGTCGGCCCGCCGCCCGCTCCGCAGCACGCACCCGCGAGATGAGCACAGCCCCGCCGCGCCCCCTAGACTCGCGCGTATGCAACAAAGCTCCCAGTCCGCCCACGCAGCAAGCCCGTCCCGCGTCGCCTCGGCAGACGCCAATCTCGAGATCAAGCCCACCGCCATGACAACGACAGAGAAGACCGCAACAGGCAAGACCCCCGCCGAAACTACCCCGACCGCCAAGAAGAAGCCCGCCGCCAAGCCGAAGCGCAAGTCCAAGAAGCGCGCGCAGGGCAAGAGCAAGTACACCGCCGCGACCGCCGATCGCCACATCCTCTACCAGCTCTCCGTCCAGAACGTCGAGTCCGAGATCGATTTCGTCGACGACACCTACAAAGAGCTCCGCGGCAAGCGTGCCACCTCCCTCCGCGAGGATTTCTGCGGCACCGCCCACACCTCCTGCGAGTGGGTCCGCCGCCGCTCAACCAATACCGCGGTGGGCGTCGACCTCGACCAGCCCACGCTCGACTGGGGCGTCGAGCACAACCTGGGCCGGCTCAAGCCCAGCCAGCGCAGCCGCGTCACGCTCCTCACAAAAGACGTCCGCGATCCAGGCCCCAAGGCGCGGAAGGTCGACGTCGCCCTCGCCATGAACTTCTCGTACTGGATCCTCCGCGACCGCAACGAGATGATCGAGTACTTCCGCTCCGTCCGCCGATCGCTCAACGCCGGCGGCATCTTCTTCCTCGACCACTACGGCGGCTACGAGTCGATGAAGGAGCAGGTCGAAAAGCGCGAGATCGACGGCTTCACCTACGTCTGGGACCAGCACCGCTACAACCCCATCACGGGTGACATGCAGTGCTACATCCACTTCCACTTCCCCGACGGCTCCAAGATGCGTCGCGCCTTCGACTACTACTGGCGACTCTGGACACTCCCCGAGGTCCAGGAAATGCTCAGGGAAGCGGGCTTCCGTCGCGTTACCGTCTATTGGGAAGGCGACGATGACGACGGCGAGGGCAACGGCGAGTTCGAGCCCCGCGACATCGGCGAGGCCGACCCCGCCTACCTGACCTACATCGTCGCCGAGAAGTAGCCTCCAAAGCGAACAGGTCCGAGCAGATGTGGGGCAGGCCACCGGTCATCGCGAGTCCGGGCAATGCCATGCGACGAATCCCCTGCCGACGGGAATCCAAACCATGCACGGCCTGATCGACCTGCCCGACCATCTCGAAGCCACCGCCGAGGCCCTTACCGACGCGACCGTTCGCGTCACCGACCGCATCTCAGCGGCGCTCGACTCCGACCTGCCGCAGGTCAACGCGCTGTGCGCGCACCTCGAGAGCTACCGGGGCAAGATGCTCCGCCCGGTGCTCGCCACGCTCTCCGCGACCGCCGCAGCCGGTGAGCACGCCCTGGTGTCTTCCCCCGATGTCGACACGCTCGCCGCGACCGTCGAGGCGATCCACCTCGCGACGCTCGTCCACGACGACGTGCTCGACGAGGCCGACACCCGCCGAGGCTCGCCCACCATCAGCTCCCTTACCACCAACGAGACGGCCGTGATCCTGGGCGACTACTGCATCGCCGCGGCCTACCACCTCTGCTCCGAGCTGCACGACCGCGACATCGCCCTGGCCGTCGCCCGCTGCTGCATGGACACCTGCGCCGGCGAGATCGTCCAGCTCTCGGAGCGCGGCAACCTCGCGCTCACCGAGGACACCTACTTCCGCATCATCACGGGCAAGACCGCCGAGCTCATCGGTGCCTCCTGCCGGCTGGGCGCGCTGCTCGGCAGCCGCGACCGGGCCGCCGCCGACGCCCTGCACCGCTTCGGCATCGCACTGGGCCAGGCCTTCCAGATCCAGGACGATGTGCTCGACCTCATCGGCGACGAGGCGTCGGTCGGCAAGACCGTCGGCCGCGACATCGCCAAGGGCAAGCTCACGCTGCCCATGATCCACCACCTGCACGCGCTCGACCCCGCCAGCCGGGCGTCGGCCGAGAACCTGCTCCGCGCCGCTGCGGGCGACACCGACGAGGCCCACAACGCCGCCCACGCCTTCGCCGCCGGGCTCACCCGCACGCGATCCGTCGAGCACGCGCGCGACACCGCGATCCGCCTCTCGCGCGACGCCGTCGCATCGCTCGAAGCGGTCCCCGAGACGCCCGCGCGCGCGATGCTCACGCTCATGGCCGAGGCCGCGGTCAAGCGCGACCGCTAGCGGTCGTGCTTCAATCCCTGCGTTGACGTGTCCAATCTAGTGGTGCGGCGCCGCGGCCGGCTCGCCCGCGAGGCGCTCCGCGACGGGCTTGATCGCCGGCTGTTGGGCGAGCTCGTCGAAGATCGCGATCATGTCGCGGAAGGTCGCCTCGGCGCCCGCGACGATCGAGGCGATCTCCGCCTCGGTGAAGCCCGCGCCGCCCATCGCCTCCTTAAAGCGAAGCCAGATCGGCATCTGCTCCTCGCCGTGCGGGTCCAGGCTGCGCGTGCCGTCGGTGCCCTCGAGCTGGTACACCTTCCGCAGGGCCTTGGCGATGAAGCGCCCGCCGTTCTTCGCGCCCTCGAGCACGTAGTGGGATCCGATGACCTCGAGCGCGTCGGCCGCGAGCACCCGCTCGGCCGCCGCGGTCGCCGCCGGGCCCGCCGCCGCCTCCGCCGAGCCGCCGAAGAACGCGATGTCCTCGATCACGTGCGGGTGCAGGAACGCCTCATCGAAAACGAGCGCCCCAAACCGGTCATCGCCGCGGAGCTGTTCGAGGCGAGCCGAGATCGCCTTGTGCAGCGGCAGCGACTGCTCCAGCACCGACGCGTACGCCTCCCTCGGCAGCTGCCCCGTCATGATGCCGCGCTGCACCGGATGCCGCTCGGCGGCGGTGTGCAGGCTCCAAGTCCGCTCCTTGAGCTCGATCATCACGCCGCGGGGCTCGGTGGTGGGCTGGCTCTGGGTCATCGGCGGCGTCTCCGTGGGACGAGGGAAGTGGGGGCGGACGAGTTCCGGCTACTTGCGAACGATTCTCAATCGCCCGCCTCCAACCCTATCTCGCCCACTCGCCCGGGGCCAGTACGCCGATACGCTTCCCGCCCATGACGCCGACTTCCAATGCCCAGCCCGACCAACGCATCGACTTCCTCGCCGAGCTCCGCTGGCGGAACCTCTTTCACCAGGCGACCCACGAGGACGCGCTGGCGACGCACCTGTCCGAGCCCGACGCGTCGCCCCGCCGCGCCTACGCGGGCTTCGATCCCACCGCCGACTCGCTGACCATCGGCAACCTCGTCCCGATCATGGTGCTCATCCACTTCGCCCGGGCCGGACACACGCCCGTGGTCGTCATGGGCGGTGGCACGGGGCTCATCGGCGATCCTTCGGGCAAGTCCGCCGAGCGCCAGCTGCTCACGCCCGAGCGCGTGCAAGAGCACATCGACGCCCAGCGTGAGATCTTCCAGCGCGCCTTCGCCGGCGCCGGCCTCCCCGAGCCGACCATCCGCAACAACCACGACTGGCTCAAAGACCTCTCGTACCTCGAGGCCCTCCGCGACGTCGGCAAGCACTTCTCGGTCAACATGATGGTCCAGAAGGACTCGGTCCGCGATCGGCTCAACAACCGCGACCAGGGCATCAGCTACACCGAGTTCAGCTACATGATCCTCCAGGCGTACGACTTCCTGCACCTGCACCGCGAGGCGGGGGTCACCATCCAGCTCGGCGGCTCGGACCAGTACGGCAACATCGTCGCCGGCTGCGACCTCATCCGGCGCGTCACCGTCGCCGACGCCGATGATCCCGAGGCGGTCACCGTCGACGCGTTCGGCATGACCGCCCCCCTTGTCACCAAGGCCGACGGCGGCAAGTTCGGAAAGACCGAGTCCGGCGCTGTCTGGCTCAGTGCGCACAAGACCAGCCCCTACGCCTACTACCAGTTCTGGCTCAACGCCGCCGACGAGGACGTCGGCCGATTCCTCCGGTTGTTCACGCTGCTCACGAGAGAGGAGATCGAGTCGCTCGAAGCCGCGCACGCCGAGGCGCCGCACAAGCGCGAGGCCCAGCGGGCGCTCGCCCGCGCCGCGACCGACATCATCCACGGCCGCGCCGAGCGTGACCGCGCCGAGGCCGCCGCCGCCGCGCTCTTCTCCGGCGCGGTCCGCGACCTCGACGAGCAGACACTCGCCGACGTCTTCGCCGAGGTCCCCGCGTCGTCGCACGACCGCGCCTCGCTCGGGGGCGAGGGACTGCCGCTCGAGAAGGTGCTCGTCGACGCGGGCGTCGCCAAGAGCATGACCGAGGCGCGCCGGCTGGTCTCGGCGGGCAGCGTCTCGATCAACGGCGACAAGGCGGGCGAGGGCCGGACCCTCACTGCCGCCGACCTCCTGCACGGCTCGGCGATCGCCCTCCGCAAGGGCAAACGCAACTGGCACCTGACCCGCTGGGCCTGAGCCCGAAACGGCGCTTCGCGGCCTCTCTCGTCGCCTGATCAGCCCTCAAAGCCCCTGTCACGGCCCGCTACGTGGGTATTGCCCTCGCTTCTGACATCGGAGACACTGTCCGAGAACCCGCGATCGGCCGCATGAGGCGGCCGCCGCCGGGGCCGACTCCAGGCCCCGCCACCGCGGCGCATCGGAGGCACCCATGCACACAGTCCGTGAACTCCTCAAGGCCGCAGACGCCCCGCAGTCCGTCGCCCGCGTCGTGCCCGACACGACGGTCCTCAAGGCGGCCGCACGCATGAACGAGCTCCGCATCGGCTCGCTCATGGTCATGGTCCCGGTCCTCGTCGACAGCGATACCCGCACGCAGATCGCCGACCTCGTCGGCATCGTCACCGAGCGCGACATCCTCACCCAGGTCGTCGCGGCCAACCGCGATCCCGCGACCACGACCGTCGGCGAGATCATGACCAAGCAGGTGCTCACCTGCACGCCCGACACGACCATCGACGAGGCCCGACGCGTCATGCGCGAACATCGCGTGCGACACCTCCCGGTGATCGACGAGGCCGAGCTGGTCGGCATGCTCTCGATCGGCGATCTCAACATCGCCGAAACCGCGACACTGACCGAGACGATCCGGTACCTCGAGACCTACATCTCCCAAGGCTGAGCAGCTCGTTTCGCGCCGCGCGTCAGACCCGCGTGGCCATGTCCCGCACGGTGTCGGGCGACGCCGGCTGGTTTGTGCGCGCGCTGAGCAGCACCGCGCCGGCCGCCGCGAGCAAGCGTTCGTGCCCGATCGGCGGCACGGCGCCCTGCCGGAGCGACGCCGCCAGCGCCTCGCCGAGGACCGCCGCGGGATCACGCAGCGCCGGGTCGAGCGCGGGTTCGTCCACCGGAGCGCCGTCCGGCCCGTCCCAGCGCAGCGACCCATCGACCGCGCGGATCAGCCCCGCCTCGCCGGCGAGCGTGATGCTCGCGTGCTCGCCCGCGCCTCGGTCGCTCAAGAGCGCGGTAGCCGTGCGCCCGCGGTTGTAGTGCAGATGCACGCTGGCGCGCCCGTGCAACTCGCGTAGGGTCTCGGTTGCGGGCGCGGTCAGCGCCGCGTCGATCCGCTCGGGCTCGCCGAAGAGGCTGTCGAGCGTGGCAAGGGCCGCGAAGAGCCGGGCACCGAGATCGCCCGCCGTCGCCACGCCGATTTCGGCGAGCGCCACCGCGTCGGGCACGCCGAAGCTCTCGAGTGTGTCGGGGGTGAGCCCCGGGTTCGCAGCCGCGAGGCGCAGCGGCGTGGGGATCGTCGTGTCATGCGCGCGCAGCCCCGCGTGCTCGCGGAGCGAGGCGGGGCAGGCGCCGAGTGTGAGCACACGCACACCGCGCTCGGCGGCCGCGGCAAGGTCCGCCGCGTCCTCGCGCCGGCTCCCGAAGTCGCCGGGGTCGGCGAGCACGATCGCGTCGACCGCGGCTTCACGCAGCATGAGGCGCAGATCGCTCGTGTGGTCGGCCTCGAGGTCGAGGGCGACCTGGGCGCTGCTGCTGCGTATCGGCGAGCCCGCCGCCACGATCGCGGCACCGGCGACGTTGCACGCCCCGCCAAGTGTCGCCGTGCGCTCGGGGTGCAGCCAGAGTGCGAGGGCGGCGTCGGTCGGCGGTGTCGAGGCAGTCGGTGTTGGCATCGAACGTGCAGCGTACGCATCGCGTCGAGTGGTGGGCATGGTGCGGCAAGGCGGCCGCGCCGGGCACATCGGCGCCCGGTGAGGAAAGT
>CAYQAD010000102.1:0-3449 GCA_964415125.1 uncultured Phycisphaeraceae bacterium
CCGTCGGCGAACTTGGTGCCTGGCGCGAGACGCTCGGCGTAGCGGTGGTCGCGGTGCCACCATGCGATCGGGATCTCGGACGGATCGAGCGAGGCGAGCATCTGCTTGCCGGCTTGTGTGATGGGGTGCTCGGGGTCCTCGTGGACCGCGCAGCCGGGGATGTCGAGGTAGGGGATGTGCTCGTCGAGGAAGCGGACGAGCGTGCGCATGAGGCGGGACTTTGCCTGGCCCTTCTCGCCGAGGAAGAGGATGTCGTGGCCGCTGAGGATGGCGTTGATGACCTCGGGGATGACGGTGTCGTCGTAGCCGACGATGCCGGGGAAGAGGTCCTCGCCGGCGGCAAGGTTGCGGGTGAGGTTGGCGCGGAGCTCGTCCTTGACGGAGCGCGGCGTCCAGCCTGAGGCGCGGAGGTCGGCGAGGGTTGTGGGCCGGGCTGGGGCTTCGGCGGCGGAGGGCGCGGTGGTCATGGGTGGTGTTTCGGCGGGCGGCCATCCGCGGATGTTGGGCGCGGGAGTGCGGGGCTGGGGTGCTGGGCGGGATGCGGGGGTGGTGTGGCCTTGCTTGTGGCTGTTCTATGTGGCGGCGTGCCATGCGTTTAGGCTGAGGGTATGGAACGATCGTTCGACGGGCGTGTGTTGGCGGTGTGGGCGTTGTTGCTTGTCGGTTGCGTGGGGGCTGGGCGCGTTGAGGCGAGCTCGCGTGTGCTCGCGTTGCCCGGCGACCGGGTGGTGTCGGGCGTCGTGCTCGCCCCCGGTGCGGCCGTGCCGATGGAAGTGCCCCAGACGCCGATGCGGCAGCGGCTCGCGGGCGTGATGGCGACGATCAACGCGAAGGACGTGGCTCGCCTTGCCAAGCTCGAGCGGCGCCTGAAGTCTGGAGGCGTCGCGCCTGGTCAGCGGCGCGGCCTCGTGGACCTGGAGCTGGTGGGGCGGAAGTCGTCGGCGCGGGTTGCGGTGTCGATCGATGGCGACGGTGCGCTCTGGATGACGCGGGGGGATGGCGACGACGCGGTGGTGGCGACACTTCGCGATGGGGCGATGGAAGTGCTCGGCGCGTGGGTGCGATTCGCTGGGCCCTTCGAGGCGTTGGAGGGCGAGAGGCCGGTGCCTGGCGAGGCTGAGGCAACTCCGCTGCCGCACGCGGTTCGGCTGGACGACCAGGGCATCGTGTCGCGATTCGTGCGGGGGAATCGGCGGACCAAGGGTGCGCGATATGAGCTTCGGGACGAGACGCTCTTCGTGCGCGTGCCCACCGGCTACGACCCGCGCGTCGCGGCAGGGCTGGTGGTGTGGGTCGACCCGACGGATCGGGGCGAGATCCCGCGCGTGTTCGATGCGGGGCTTGATGCGATGGGATTCGTCGCGGTTGGTGCGGCGGGTGCGGGCAACGGGCGGCACTGGCCCGATCGCTTGCAGCTCGCGCTCGACGGGGTCGCGATGGCCTCGGCGCACTACAACATCGATCCGGACCGCGTGTACGTCGCGGGGTTGTCGGGCGGGGGGCGGATCGCGTCGATGATGGTGCTTGGGTGCCCGGATGTGTTCGCGGGGGGCATGGCGATCGCGGGGTTGAACTCCTACCAGCGTGCGAGGACGCCCGACGGCAAGATCTGGCCGGCGAGCATGACCAAGCCCGGGCGTGATCTGTGGGCGCTCGCGCGGTATCGGCGGATCGCGGCGGTGACGGGGCCGGGCGATTTCAACAGGGATCAGATGCGTGCGTACGCGGATGGGCTCGAGGCGGACGGGCTGGAAATCGGTTGGTTCGAGTACGCGGACATGGGGCACACGCTGCCGACGCCCGAGCGGTTTGCCGATGTGCTTGGCTGGCTCGATGAGCCTTGGCGTGCGGTGCGGGCGCGTGAGCTTGAAGCGGCGGGCGAGGCGCTCGACCGGGTCGATGGGGGTGATGGCGTGAGCGATGCGGAGGCGGCCGAGCTGCGCGGCGTGATCGAGCGCGCGCCCTGGAGCGACGAAGCGTACCGGGCGATCGGAATGCTCGAGCGGGCGGGGCGCTAGACGGCCTTGAAGGCGGCGAGCGTGCGCTCGCGCGCCTCTCTGTGGTCGACGATGGGCTCGGGGTAGTCGATGTCGTTGAAGATGTTCTCTTTGGAGGTGAGGCGCGACGCGTCGTGGATGTGCTTGTCGTCGACCTTCTCGAGCTCGGGGACGAACTTGCGGATGAACGTGCCGTCGGGGTCGAACTTCTTGGATTGGCTCGCGGGGTTGAAGATGCGGAAGTAGGGGGCGGCGTCGGTGCCGGTGGAGGCGGCCCACTGCCAGCCGCCGTTGTTGGAGGCGTAGTCGAGGTCGACCAGGCGCGTCGAGAAATAACGCTCGCCGCGACGCCAGTCGATGAGCAGGTCCTTGGTGAGGAACATCGCGGTGATCATGCGGAGGCGGTTGTGCATCCAGCCGGTGCGGTTGAGCTGGCGCATGGCGGCGTCGACGATGGGGTAGCCGGTGCGGCCCTCGCACCAGGCGTTGAAGTGGTCGTCGTTGTCCGACCACTCGAGGGTGTCGTACTTGCGATGGAAGTTGGTGGATCGGCAGAGGCGCGGGTGGGAGGCGATGAGGTGCTTGTAGAACTCGCGCCAGATCAGCTCGCTGATCCAGGTGTCGGGGCCCGAGGCGCCGCCGGAGACGCGGTTGCGGTTGGCGGCCATCGCGGCGGCGAGGCACTGGCGGGGCGAGAGGATGCCCGCGGCGAGGTAGGGGCTCAGCGTGCTGGTGCCGTTGATCGAGGGGATGTCGCGGGACTCGTGGTAGCCCTTGATGCGCTTTTCGGCGAAGGAATCGAGCCGGCGGTGGGCGTGGGCCTCGTCGGCGGGCCAGAGGTCCTCGCGGGTGTCGGCCTCGAAGTCGGCCAGGTCGCACTCGATCGCGTCGGGCTCGATGCCGGTGTCGGACTGGCGCGTCGGCGCGCCGGTGGGCTCGGGCGCGTCGCCCTCGCGGAAGACGTCGAGCCACTTCTTCTTGAAGGGCGTGAAGACGGTGTACCAGCCGTCGTCGTTGGTCTTGACCGAGCCGGGCGGGAGGATGACCTGGTCGTGGTGGGCGTGGACGGACTTGCCGGCCTCGGTGAAGACACGCTCGACCTCGACGTCGCGTTTGACCTCGTTGAGCTCATACTCGCGGTTAAAGAAGATCCCGTCGCACTGGCAGTCGTTGGCGAGGGCGAGCAAGGCGTCGGGGAGGTCGGCGAAGGTGTCGGTGGTGACGACCTTGAGGGGGATATTCAGGCCGGCGAGTTTGGTCGCGAGTTCCTTGGCGGCGCGGAGGACGAAGTCTGCCTTGGGCTTGCCCCAGTCGTGGTTGTCGCGCCACTGGATTGGTGTGATGGCGAAGACGGCGACTACGCCTCGGGTGGCGGCGTGGCAGGCGGCGTCGAGCGCGGTGTTGTCCGCGGCTCGGAGATCGGATCGGAACCAGACGAGGGCACGCATGGGC
>CAYQAD010000102.1:3549-8620 GCA_964415125.1 uncultured Phycisphaeraceae bacterium
CGGATGAGGAAGTCCCAGTAGAGCGTGGTGAAGGGGCAGGCGTCGTCGCCGTGGCGCGTGGAGGGATCGTACTGGCAATGGTCGCAGTAGTTGCTCATCTTCTGGATGTACTTGCCGGTGGCGGCGTAGGGCTTTGTGCCCACGATCCCGCCGTCGGCGTGCATCACCATGCCGAGGGTGTTCGGGAGTGTGACCCAGTCGACGGCGTCGGCGTACATGGCGAGGTACCAGTCGGAGATCTCGCGGGGGTGAACGCCGGCGATGAGTGCGAAGTTGCCGGTGACCATGAGGCGCTGGATGTGGTGGCCGTAGGCCGTATCGAGCACCTGGCCGACGCAGTCCTGCATGCACGCCATGTCCGTCTTGCCGGTCCAGTAGAGGTCGGGGAGTGAGCCGTGCTCGTTGAGGCCGTTGCGCTCGGCGTAGTCGGGGCCCTGGTGGTTGTAGACGCCGCGGATGAACTCGCGCCAGCCGATGATCTGGCGGAGGAACCCCTCGAGGCTGTTGAGCGGGACGGGGCTCTCGGCGTGGGCCTCGAGGGCGGCGTCGATCACCTCGCGTGGGTCGAGCAGCTTGAGGTTTAGCGACGTGGAGAGCAGCGAGTGGTAGCCGGTGCGTTCGCCGGTCCACATGGCGTCCTGGTGGTCGCCGAACTTGCGCAGGCGTTCGTCAATGAACTTGTCGAGGGCGCGGAGCGCCTGGTCGCGCGTGACGGGCCATGCGAAGTCGTCGGTCGTGCCGGGGTTGTCTGAGAGGTGGTCGTTGACCAGGTCGATGACCTCCTGGGTGATCTCGTCGATGCGCGGGGCGTAGGGCTTGGGGGTGCGGGGGGTGGACTTGAAGGGCTTGCGGTTGTCCTTGTCGAAGTTCCACTGGCCGCCGGTGGGCTTGCCGTCGTCGTCCATGAGGACGCCGAGGCGTTTGCGCATCATGCGGTAGAAGTGCTCGAGGATGAACTCCTTGCGGCCGTCGGCCCACTCGTTGAAGGACTCGGTCGAGCAGAGGAAGTGGCGATCTTCCAGGATGTCCACGGGGATGTCGAGGTCGGACTCCCACGACTCGACCATCTCGGTGACGCGGTACTCGCCGGGCTCGACGATGGTGATGCGCTGGGGCGCGAGGACCTTGAGGGCGCGCTCGACCTCGCCGGTGAAGCTGTGGGTGTTGCCCGGGGCGTTGAGGGCGATGTAGCGGACGCGGAAGCCCCGGTCCTGGAGCTCCATCGCGAAGTGTCGCATGGCGCTGAGGAACAGCACCGTGCGCTGTTTGTGTGATGGGACGTGGGTGGACTCCTCCTTGACCTCCATCATCAGGACGGCGTCGCGATCGGTGTCGAAGGACTCGAGGGCGAGCGACGAGGCGTCGAGCTGGTCGCCGAGGACGACGACGAGGTTCCGGACGGCGCCAGAGATCGTGGCGTTGAGCTTTGATAAGGGCATTGGCATGGGTGTGCTATGCGGCGGGGAGGGTGAGCATCCAGAGGGCGAGTGGGAGGCGGGCGGTCCAGAGGATGGTGCGGGCCCAGTTGGTCGCGACGAGGGCGCGGTGGGCGGGGGCGTGGAAGCCCCGGGCGAGGCGGGCGTGGCAGGGGACCTGCACGGCGAAGGTGCTGATCCAGACCGCGACGAGCAGGCCGAGCCCGAGCACCGCGGGGGCGCGCGGGATGTCGGCGATCGTGAGCAGGAGCGCGGCGGTCGTGAGCTCGACGAGCATCGGGGGCATCACGACGAGCGTCGTGCGTGTCTGGTGAGCGAGTGCGTAGCGGGGAAACTGCTCGTCGCCCACGGCCGAAAACAGCGGGTAGTGGACCACCTGCACGAACCAGATCAGGCCGACCATGAAGCCGGTGGCGGCCGCGTGGAGGGCGAGGAGTATGGTGGCGGCGTCGGGGGCTTGCATGGTGCGGGTCGGGGTTCGCTGGGATCGGTGCTGTAGATGACTGGAAAGGGCGTCTCGGCGGTGGATGAGGACCTTCTCATACCGGACGGCCGCGGGCTCGCGTGCGCAGCGGGCGGGTTCCACGTGGACCCGTGGAAGCCCGTCGACGTGGCGGTGGTCACGCACGGGCACTCGGACCACGCAACGCGGGGGCATCGGCGCTACATCTGCTCGAAGCCGAGCGAGGCGATCCTTCGGCATCGGATCGGGCGCGACATCGACATCACGGCGCTGGACTGGGGCGAGCGGATCGCTGTCGGTGACGCGGCCGTGTCGCTGCACCCGGCGGGGCATGTGCTCGGCTCGGCGCAGGTGCGGGTGGAGGTGGGCGGACGCGTGTGGGTCGCGGCGGGTGACTACAAGCGGCAGGCGGACCCGACGTGCGAGCCGTTTGAGGTGGTGCCGTGCGATGGGTTCGTGACCGAGGCGACCTTCGCGCTGCCGATCTATCGGTGGAAGCCGGGGGCGGAGGTGGCGGCGGAGATACTGGCGTGGTGGGACGCGAATCGGGAGGCGGGCCGGGCGAGCGTGCTGTGCGCGTACGGGCTCGGCAAGGCGCAGCGGGTGCTGGGAGAGCTCGCGAGGCTCACGGATCGGCCGGTGTACATCCACGGGGCGCTCGAGGCGCTGACACGGGTGTATCGCGAGGCGGGTGTCGAGATGCTGCCGGCGTGGACGATCGCGCGCAGCGTGAAGGGGGGCAAGGGTCGGTCGCCGATGCGGGGGCAGCTTGTGCTGGCGCCGCCGGGGGCGGTGAACTCGCCCTGGGTGCGGCGGCTTGGGTCGGCCAAGGACGTGGACGTGGCGTTCGCGTCGGGGTGGATGCGCGTGCGGGGCGTGCGGCGAAGGCGTGGGTACGACCGGGGGTTCGTGATATCGGATCACGCGGACTGGCCGGACTTGCTGCGGACGGTTCGAGAGACGGGCGCGACGAGCGTGCGCACGACGCACGGGTATAGCGAGGTGCTCGCGAAGCATCTGGCGGAGCGCGGGCTCGACGCCCGGCCACTCGAGACGCGGTATGGGGATGAGGACGAGGCAGACGAGGCAGCTGGTGGCGGAGATGGGGGCGACGCGTGAGGGCGTTCGCGGAGCTGTTTGAGGCGATCGATCGGACGACGTCGACGAACGCGAAGGTCGACGCGATGGCGGCGTACTTTGCCGATGCCGATGCGGCCGACGCGGCGTGGGCGGTGCGGGTGCTCGCGGGCGAGCGGGTGAAGCGGCTGGTGCCGCGGGCGGTGCTGCACGAGTGGTTGCTCAAGCGGGCGGGCGTGAGCGCGTGGCTTGTGGAGGAGTCGCACGCGGTGGTGGGTGATTTCGCGGAGACGGCGGCGCTGCTGCTCGAGTCGGCGGGGCACGCGGGAGCGGACGCGGATGGGGATCGCTCGCTGGCGAGCTGGTTCGAGGATCGGATCTTGACGCTTCGGGGGATGGAGCGGTCGGAGCAGGTGCGCTGCATCGACGGGTGGACGCGGGAGGTGTCGGGCGCGGAGCTGTTCGTGCTGCTGAAGCTCGTGACGGGGGCGCTGCGGGTGGGTGTGTCGCGGACGCTGACGGAGCGTGCGATCGCGCGGGTGGCGGGGGTGGATCAGAGCGTGATCGCGCACCGGCTGATGGGGAGCTGGGACGCGACGCCGGAGTTCTGGGAGCGGCTGGTGTCGGCGGAGGCGGGGGAGGCCGAGGCGGGGCGGCCATATCCGTTTTATCTGGCGTCGCCGGTCGATCCCGGTGTCGCGATCGCGGATCAGCTGGGCGATGTGCGCGACTGGCTGATCGAGTGGAAGTGGGATGGCATCCGTGCGCAGGTCATCAAGCGGGCAGGTGAGGTGACGGTGTGGTCGCGCGGGGATGAGAACCTGACCGAGCGGTTCCCCGAGATCACCGACGCGGCGGCGCGGCTTGCGGACGGGACTGTTCTTGACGCGGAGCTGGTGTGCTGGGATGGGGAGCGGGTGCTGCCGTTTTCGGTGTTGCAGCGGCGGATCGGGCGGAAGGTGCTCAGCGCGCGTGTGCTGCGGGAGGCGCCGGCGGCGCTGATCGCGTACGACGTGCTGGAGGTGGATGGCGAGGATGTGCGCGCGCGGCCGCAGCGCGAGCGGCGCGACATGCTCGTGCGCGTTGTCGGCGAGCTCGGCGCATCGCGGGTGATGGCCAGCGAGGTGCTGGAGGTTGGGCCGTGGGAGAAGGCGGCGGCGCTGCGGGAATCTTCGCGCGAGCGGGGCACGGAGGGCCTGATGCTCAAGGCGTGGGACGGGGGCTACGAGGCGGGGCGTCGGCGGGGGGGATGGTGGAAGTGGAAGGTCGATCCGCTGACGGTGGATGCGGTGATGGTGTACGCCCAGCCGGGTCGGGGTCGGCGGGCGAACCTGCTGACGGACTACACGTTCGCGGTGTGGGATGGGGATGAGTTGACGCCGGTCACCAAGGCATACTCGGGTTTGGACAACGAGGAGATCGCCGAAGTCGACAAGTGGATCCGTCGGCACACGACCGAGCGGTTCGGGCCGGTGCGTGCGGTGGAGCCGGTACGGGTGTTTGAGATCGCCTTTGAGGGGATCGCGCGGTCGAGCCGGCACAAGTCGGGCGTGGCGCTGCGGTTCCCGCGGATTGCGCGGGTGCGCGACGACAAGCCCGCGGCCGAGGCGGACACGCTGGATACGCTGGTCAGACTTATCGATGGCGAAGCGAGCGAAGACAACGGCGAAGAAGGATGACGCGACGGACTCGGCGCAGTGTGCGGCGGCGATGCTCGATCGGCTGCGCGGCTGGATGCGTGGGCGCGGATGGGAGCCGTTCGCGTTCCAGGAGGAGGCGTGGGCGGCGCAGCTGGCGGGGCGGAGCGGGCTCGTGCATGTGCCGACGGGCGCGGGGAAGACGTACGCGAGCTATCTGGGGGCGCTCGCGGGCGTGATGGCCGAGGGTGCGCGAGGCGGGCTGTCGGGGTTGCGGATTATCTATGTGACGCCGTTGCGGGCGGTGTCGCGGGATATCGAGAAGGCGCTGCGGCTGCCGGTCGACGAGCTCGGTCTGACCGACGAGCTTGGGATCAAGGTTGAGGCGCGGACGGGGGATACGTCGTCGAGCGTGCGGGCGCGGCAGAAGAGGTCGATGCCGAGCGTGCTGATCACGA
>CAYQAD010000103.1:0-8553 GCA_964415125.1 uncultured Phycisphaeraceae bacterium
GGGGAGAGAGCGCGAAGTGTGCAGCGACCGCCTGCCACTCCCGCTCGGTCAGCACACGGTGATCCGCGTGGTACGTCACGGGCTGGGCGTGCTCCGCGGGGCTCGCCGGTTGGCGGAGTTCGAATGGGCCGGCCAAGCGGTCGGCCGCGTCGTTCCCGCCGCGGGGTGTGCCCGGCTCATGATGGCCGACGGTCATGGCGAAGCCGTCATGCGGAGGCGGCGTGCTGGTGGGGCGTCCCGTCGTGGCCGGATCGGTGATTGCTCGGAGCGGTTTGGCCTTGATGCCAACGTAGGCGTGCGACGCGGTCATTGAGATTCCATCCTTCTCGTGTTGTTTGGATCGTGACGGTACCGACTATCGGCGCGTTGAGCAAATCCGCAAGAGGAAGCCAACATGAGAAATGGGTACTTTTTGAGCTTTGGCAAGTGTGTGGATTTACTGCTGTCTGTCCCACACATGTGTGGGGGTAAGGAGGGATGCAAGTGTGCTCCACGTCCCCGTTGCTCACGGCTTCGGCTCGATAGCGTCGGGCCTGCGAACGGTTCGCAGCGAACTCCAGGCGTTGTCGCTTGCGTGGTGGAGGCATGGTGAGATCGGGCGCGTTTTGCCAGCGAAATGTCGGTTTGCGTCCTCCCACGCGGGGGCGTGTTGTGAATACCCTCGATTGTGAACAAGCGACACCCCAACCGAGATGAGCGAGGTTCGCGGCACGCCGTGTCGCCGGATCTGCGCAATCGAGTGTCGGCTTGCACCCTGCGCGATCGACGCCTGCTCATGCGACGCGCACGCACGCTTCGCGTTCCTCCAGAGCGCGACGAGAGATGGATGAAAAGCCTTGCAAACGCTGAGGCGCTGGTCGCCGATCGCCTGAGCAGCCTCCCCCGTATCGCCTACCCCCATGACCTCCCGGTGTCGCAACGGCGCGACGAGATCGCCGACGCGATCTCGAATCATCAGGTCACGGTTGTCTGTGGAGAAACAGGATCTGGCAAAACCACCCAGTTGCCAAAGATCTGCCTGGAGCTTGGGCGAGGGATTTCGGGCATGATCGGGCACACCCAGCCGCGGCGGATCGCGGCGCGTGCTGTCGCGGATCGGCTTGCCGACGAGCTCGCGGTCGCGGGCACGCCCGTGGTCGGCACGAAGATCCGCTTCACGGATCGCACGACCGATCGCACACTGGTCAAGCTGATGACCGACGGCATCCTGCTCGCCGAAACCCAGGCCGATCGCAACCTTGAGCAGTACGACACCATCATCATCGACGAGGCGCACGAGCGATCGCTGAACATCGATTTCCTGCTCGGCTATCTAAGAAAACTTCTCCCGAGGCGACCCGACCTCAAAGTCGTGATTACCAGCGCGACGATCGATCCTGAGAAGTTTCGTGATCATTTCGCCCCGGTCGTGGACGCGGTGCCGCCCGTGATCGAGGTATCGGGGCGGACGTATCCCGTGGAGACCCGGTACCGACCCTTGGTAGGGACTTCGGGCCTCGACGATGTCGACCTGCGCATGGAAGACGCGATCGTCGATGCGGTCGACGAGCTCGCCCGCGAGAGCACGGGCGACGTGCTCGTCTTCCTGCCCGGTGAGCGGGACATCCGCGTGGCAGCGAAGGACCTGGGCAAGTGGGCAGCGACGCAGCGGGACCGCGTCGAGGTGCTGCCGCTGTTCGCTCGGCTCTCCGCCGCCGAACAGCAGAAGGTCTTCAAGCCCCACACCGGCCGGCGCGTCGTGCTCGCGACAAACGTCGCGGAGACGTCCCTGACCGTGCCGGGCATCCGCTCGGTCGTGGACACCGGGCTTGCTCGCATCTCGCGGTACACCCCCCGGACGCGCGTGCAGCGGCTGCCCATCGAGGCGATCAGCCAGGCGTCGGCGAACCAACGGGCCGGGCGATGCGGGCGCGTCGGGCCCGGCGTGTGCATCCGGCTCTACGAGGAGTCGGACTTTCTTCGGCGTGACGAGTTCACGCCGCCCGAGATCGTGCGCACGAACCTGGCGAGCGTCATCCTGCAGATGGCGTCGCTCAAGCTCGGTCGGATCGAGGACTTCCCATTCATCGACCCGCCCGACCCGCGCAACGTGCGCGACGGGTACGAGACGCTGCGCGAGATCGGCGCGCTCGACGAGCAGGACGAGCTCACCGAGGCCGGCCGAAACCTGGCGAAGCTGCCGGTCGACCCGCGGATCGGCCGAATCATTCTCGCGGGGCACGAGGAGGACGTGCTGCACGAAACGCTCGTCATCGCCGCGGCCCTGAGCGTGCAGGACCCGCGGGAGCGGCCCGTGGACAAGCAAGACCGCGCCGATGAGGCCCACGAGCAGTTTCGGCATCCGGAGAGCGACTTCCTCTCGATGCTCAACATCTGGCAGTTCTACCACCACCTGAAGGACACGATCAGCGGGTCGCAGCTGCGCAAGGCGATGAAGCAGAACTACCTCTCGTACACGCGCATGATCGAGTGGCGGGACGTGTACGTGCAGCTCAAGCGGCTGGTGGCCGAGATGGGGCTCCGGCCCAAGCCCATCGACCCGTCGTACGCACACTTCGAGAGCCCGCGGTACCCCCCGATCCACCGCTCGCTGCTCGCGGGCCTGCTCACGTCGGTGGGGCATCGCGACCAGGCCGAGCGAGGCCCGGGGTCGCACGAGTACAAGGGCACGCAGGGCACGCGCTTCTCGATCCATCCGGGGTCGGGCGTCTTTGGCAAGAAGCCCAAGTGGGTGGTGGCGGGCGAGCTGGTGCGGACGACCAAGCTGTACGCGCGGATGTGCGCGCGCGTGGAGGTCGAGTGGATCGAGTCGGCGGCTGGGGCGCTGGTCAAGCGGTCGTTCTTCGAGCCGCACTGGGTCGCCGACAAGGGTGTGGCGGGCGCGTTCGAGAAGGTCACGCTGTTCGGGCTCGAGCTGATCGCCCGTCGCCCGATCGCGTTCGGAAAGGTCGACGCGCCGGCGGCGCGTTCGATGTTCATCCACCACGCGCTGGTGGATCGCGACTGGGACACGGACCTTGCGTGCATCGCGCACAACGACGCGATGGTCCAGCGGGTGCGCGAGCTCGAGGCACGGAAGCGCCAGCGGGACCTGCTCGTCGAGGCCGAGGCGATGCACCGGTTCTACGACGAGCGGCTTCCTAAGGCCGTGTGGTCGGGCCAGCGGCTTCGGCGGCATCTGCGCAAGCACGGCGGGGCCGACGCGAACCTGCGCATGACCGAGGCGGACCTGATCCGCAAGGACGCGGACCTGGCCGACGCGCACCGGTTCCCCATCGCGATGACGATCGCGGGCGTCGAGTTCCCGCTTGAGTACCACCTGGAGCACGAGCACGAGGCCGACGGCGTGACCCTGATCGCAACGCTCGACACGCTGGGCGTGGTCGACGCGCAGCGGACCGAGTGGCTCGTGCCCGGCATGGTGCGCGACAAGATCGTCGAGCTGATCCGTGGATTGCCCAAGCAGTACCGCCGGCTGTTTGGCCCAGCCCCCGCGTGGGCGGCAAAGTTCCTCGAGGACCACGTCTTCGGCGAGGGCGACCTGGTCGCCGAACTGATCGACGCGATTGCGAGCGAGTCGGGCGTGGGCGTGCCACGGGAGGAGTGGGGCATCCGCACGCTGCCGCCCCACTTGCGGATGAACTACCGCGTGCTCGACGCCAACGGCGAGGCGGTCGCCGAGGGGCGCGACCTCGAGGAGATCAAGCGGTCGGTGGGGCGCGAGGTGCGCGGCCGGCTCGCGGGCGTCGAGTCGCACCCGCTGATCAAGTCGGGGCTGACCGGGTGGACGTTCGGCCAGATCCCGAAGACCGTCGAGATCACGCGGAACAACGTGACGCTGGTCGGGCATCCCGCGATCGTGGACGAGTCCAGCCGGACGGTCGGGCTGCGACTGATGGAGTCGCCCGCGGCGGCGGCGGAGGCCAACCGCGCCGGGCTTCGCCGGCTGTGCATGTTGACGCTGCACGATGAGTTCAAGTATCGCGCCGAGCGGCTGCCGCACGTCGATCGCTTGGCGTTGCTGTACTCCTCGATCGGGTCGGCCGGCGAGCTTCGCACGGAGATCGTGACGCTGATCGCCGAGCGTGCGTTTGTGGCGGGCCGACCCGTGCCCCGCGATGAGGTCGAGTACGAGCGCCGGCTCGACCAGGGGTACGTCCGCCTGGGCGATGCGCAGGTGGAGGTGCTCAAGGTCGTCGCGGCGGTGCTCGAGGAGCACCAGCGTGCGCGCGAGGCGCTTGAGCGTGCCTCGGCGGAGAACTCGCCCGAGGCGTGGAGTGCCATGGCGCGGAATGTGGGCGAGCAGCTCGACGGGCTCGTGTACCGGGGTTTTCTGACCGAGACGCCCTGGGAGTGGCTCGCGCACATGCCACGCTACCTGCGGGCGACGCAGGCGCGCATGCAGAAGATCCGCAACGTGGGCCCGAAGCGCGACGCCGAGCTCGAGGCGCAGGTGTCGCGTTTCTGGGCGGGGTACGTGCGCGCGAAGGACCTGCACGACGCGCACGGCGTGGTCGATCCGGCACTGGTGGACTACCGCTGGATGATCGAGGAACTGCGTGTGAGCTTGTTCGCCCAGGAGCTCAAGACGGCGGTGAAGGTGTCGCCGCAACGTCTCGAGAAGCAGTGGGAGAAGATCGTGAAGTAGACGCGCGGCGGGCGGGCCGGGTCGCGGGCGCCACGCTACGGGCAGCCCGCGGACCAGAGGGTGAGGTAGAGGCTGAAGTCGCTGAGGGTGACCTGGCCGTCGGGGATGCCATTGCTTGTGCCGTCGGTGGTGACGTCGGTGACGGGGTGCGCGAGGGGCCAGAGGCGGAGGTAGTAGCTGAAGTCGCTGAGTGTGACTCGGCCGTCGGGGATGCCGTTGCTCGTGCCGTCGGTGGTCAGGTCGGCGGCGCAGGTGGTGTCGAAGGTGACGCTGTCAACGAAGACCGAGCCGCCCGGATTCGACGCGGGCTGGGTGAGCACGATCGCGACGCGTGCCTCGACGGTGCCGGTGGGCGCGATGCCGGTGATCTCGGCCGGGGTCCAGGTGTCCTCGGGGGACGTGGCGTCGGCGATGATGGTGTCGATCTCGCCGAGGAAGGCGGGCGAGCCGTATTCGCCGCCCGGCTCGCTGTAGAACTCGACCTTGAGACGCGCGGTGTTTGTCGTGCCGGCGATGGAGTCTTCGGAGCGTGTGAGCGCGTGGGCGGAGGCGGTGAAGCGGTCGTTGCCGTTGATGGGAATGTTCTGGAAGGCGCCGGCGTAGTTTTCGGTGCCGGTGAACTGGCCGTAGACCTTCAGCGAGCGCTGGCCGTCGCGCGGCGTGCCCCAGTCGGACGTGACGTTGTCGATGGTGTTGCCGAAGGTCTGCCATTCGGTCAGCGCGATGTCCTCAAAGCCCGGGTCGGCGAGGCGTGAGGTGGGCGGCGCGATGATCTCGGGGCGTTGCCAGACGCGGACGTAGTCGATGTCGAAGGAGGCGGGGAAGGGCGTCGTCCAGTCGGGGTAGCCCGAGTAGTCGCCGCCGACCGCGAGATTCAGCACGATGCTCTTGGGCGTCGACGGGATGCCGATGGCCGGCTCAAAGAGCTCGTAGTGGAGCACGCCGTCGACATAGAACCGGACCGTGCCGACCTCCCACTCGACGGCGTAGTCGTGGAAGCCCTGCTGGAAGTTCGCGCCGCTCTCGTAGGCCTGCGAGACGTACTGGTGGTTCGCCTCGTCCCAGCCCCAGTGGACGGCGCTGCTGATGCGATATGGGAGGTCGCCGCGTGCCTCCATGATGTCGATCTCGCCGCCGGCGGGCCAGCTCGCGCCGCGGGGCAGCAGCCAGATCGCGGGCCAGAACCCCTGCCCGTTGGGCACGCGGGCGCGGACCTCGAACCTGCCGTGGCTCCACTCCTGCCACGTGCGGACAAGGCCGGAGTTGTACTCGCGCCCGAACGACCAGCCCGGGTCGCGATCGGCGCGGAGGACCAAAGCGCTGTTCTGGAGCGAGACCTGACCCGGGTGGTAGTACTGCGACTCGTTGTTGTTGCTGCCCGCCCAGTTGGCGACCTGCCAGACGCCCTGGTTGATGGACCGCCCGTCGAAGTTGTCCTCGAAGATGGGCGTGCCCCACCCGGGCGCGATGACCGGGCCGGCGAGGGCGGCGCTGGTCGTCAGGGCGGCGGCGAGGGTCGCGGCAGGAGCGGCTCGGCGTGTGGGCTGGCGGTGTGTGGGCTGGCAGATGGTGCACCTCCCGGGCGTGCGTGTTGCCGACTCAGAGTACCCGCTGGGGATGTCCCCACGAATGGGCGGTTGCCGAGGTTTTTGGGGTGATCTGGATGATCGAGGTGGGGCGTCCGGCCGGCCGGTGTCACCGCGCGGTCGCAGCAGGGCCCGCGCCATCGCAACTTCGCCTTGGACGAGAGGTAAGTGTCTGCTAACGTGGCCGCGATATCGGGCGTGGCTCGGTGCAGCGGTCGCCCGCCTTGTGAGGGAAGTCGTTTGCAGGCAATGGTTTCCATCCTGGTCCTCCCACTCTGCCTCGGTCTGGCCTGCCTCGGGCTGGGCGGGTGCGGGTATCGCGATGCCCAGCTCGCGTTCCGGGAGGCGTACGCGTCGGGTGACCTCGCTGGGGCGGAGGCGATGGCGGCTCGTCAGCAGCGGTGGGGGCCCCGCGAGCACCGCCTGCTCTGGACGCTCGAGCGGGGCAAGGTGCTGCTCGAGGACGGGCGGATTGCCGAGGCACGCGAGGCGCTGCGCGAGGCCGAGGCGATGATGGACGACTTCGATCGCGAGCCCGAGGTGCGCCTCAGCGCGGGCATCACCGCGAACCTGTGGAACCAGCTCGCGACAACCTACCGCGGTCGGTTGTCCGACCGTGTGCTCTTGCACACCTACGCCGCGATCGCCGCGCTGGCCGATAGCGACTTCGCCGAGGCGCAGGTCCAGCGGCGCAAGGCGTCGGTCGCGCAGACACGCGCGGTGCAGGCGCGGGCCGAGGCGCGCACGCGGACGCGCAGCCACGAGCGAGCAAGCGACATCGCGCCGTTGCTTGCCGACCCCGCGATCGCGCGCGACATCGAGCGGGCGCGGTCGGTGGTCGATCCGTCGCAGGCGGGCGTGCTGAACCCGTGGACGTCGTACCTGTCGGCGCTGCTGATGGCGGCCGAGGGCGACGCGAGCAACGCGCGGGTCGAGCTCGCGCGTGTGTCGGCAATGGTGCCGGGCAACACGTTTGTCCAGCGTGATCTCGCGGAGGACGCATGGCTTCGCGGCGCCTCGGCGGGCGTGGTGTACGTGCTGGTGGAGACGGGCATGGGGGCGATGCTCGACCGCCGGACGGTGCCGTACTTCACGCCCTGGGGCGGCGCGGGCGCGGTCTCGCTGCCCGTGCTGCGTTTCGAGCGAGAGCGTGTGGACGACTTCCAGGGCGGCTTTTTCGGGCGAGACGCGGTTCGGTCGCAGGGGCTGATGAGCCTCGACTCGGTGGTGGCGGCCGATTACGACGCGGAGATCGAGACGGTGACGCTGCGGGCGATCATGTCGCTCGCGGTGAAGGAGGGGGCGACGATCACCTCGGCGCAGGTGGCGGGTGATGACAACGGGTGGTGGATCGTGCTGCTCGGGTCGCTGTGGAAGCTCGCGTCGGCCGAGGCCGACACGCGGGGCTGGTCGAGCCTGGGCAAGCGTGTGCACCTGCTGCGTCTGGAAAGACACGTTGGCGATCGAGCGATGGCGCTTCGTGTGGGTGGGCTCGAGGCCGAGCTTGCGCTGCCGCCAGTCCGTGCGGTGCTGATCCACGCGCGGGTCGTGGGCGGCGAGCTCGCGGCACTGACCATGCCTCTCACCAACGAGCCGCTGAACAAAGAGCACCGGACACACGAACTCATGAAGGAGAACCCATGATGTGGAAGCGAGCACTGATCGCAGGCGCGTGCGCGGCGGCGCTGACCGGCTGCGCGAACCAGAACGTGAACGTCGCGGGCCCGGCCGATCGCGAGGCGACACCCGATGTCGAGGCGATCGAGCGGATCACGCTCAACCCGCCGCTGGACCGGCGCGTGCGGATCGGGAGCGTCTACGAGGGCGAGGCCGACGGGCTTCGCCGGATCCAGGCGAACGTCGCGAACGTCTCCGACGCGCGCACGTGGTTCCAATACCGCTACGACTGGTTCGACGCGGACGGCTTCGTGATCGAGGGGCCGGCCTCGGCGTGGACGCGGCAGTCGATCCTCGCGGGGCAGCGCGTGAGCCTCACGGGCATCGCCCCCACACCCGAGGCCGTCGACTGGCGGCTGACCATCCGCGGCTGACCATCCCAACACCAACACACTCACCCACGGAATCATCAAAGGACAACACCCATGACACGCACACGAACGCATCTCCTCCTCACCACGTCAATGGCGGTGGTGGGAAGTACTTTCCTTGGGGGCGCGCTGATCGGTTGCCAGCAGACCCCGCCGGTGATCAAGGTCGACGCCGAGACGGACCAGGCGGTCGTCTCGTCGGGCATCGATTATCTTGAGATCCAGGACGCGGCCGACGACCTGACGCGCCGGATGCTCGCGAGCGGTTTCC
>CAYQAD010000104.1:0-8548 GCA_964415125.1 uncultured Phycisphaeraceae bacterium
CACGCTCTTGCCCGAGCCCGTCGTGCCCGCGATGAGCATGTGCGGCATCTCGGTCAGATCCGCAATGAGCGGATCGCCGGACGCGTCCTTGCCCAGGAACATCGGCAGCTTCATCTTCTCGAAGTTCTCGCGGTTGCTCATCAGCTCCCGCAGGCGCACCCGCTCCTTCGTCGGGTTGGGCACCTCGACTGCGATCGTGTCCCGCCCGACCTGGTTGGGCACGATGCGGATGTTCACCGCCTTGAGCGCACGGGCGATGTCCGCCTGCACGCTCTGGATCTGCGCGACCTTGGTGCCGGGTGCCAGGCGCACGTCGTAGAGCGTGATCACCGGGCCCGACTCGATGCCCACGACCTCGCCATTGACCTTGTACTGCCGAAGCGCCGCCTCGAGCGCCTCGGCCTGGGCGCGCACCACGCCCTCGAGCTTCTCGGAGAAGTTCTCCTCCGGCGGCTCGAGCAGGTCGAGCGTTGGGAACCGGTACCCCTCCATCTCGTCGGCGTTCTGCAGGTCGCGCAGGTCCTCGTCCTGGGCGACCGTCTTGTTCGCCTGCGCGAACCGCACGGGCAGGGCCGCGATCTTTTCCTTGATCTGGTCCTCGGTGAAGACCTGCGGCGCGCCGGGCGCTTCGTCTTCCTCGTCTTCGTACTCGTACTCCTCTTCGTCCCCCTCTTCGTCCACATACTCCCACTCGACGTCCTCGTCTTCGTCGGCGACCGCGGCCTCGTCCAGGGCCGCCTCGTCGATCGCCGCGACGCCGCGGCGCTTGGCGCGCTGCGCCCGAAGATCGTCCTCGGTGATCTCGGGCTCCTCGTCGAGGTCGTGGTCGCGCACGGGCATGCCGGCGCGGGCGCGGAAGAAGTTCGACAGGCCGAGGTAGAAGGAGCCCCGCGCCCTGCCCAGCCCCGCGCCCGCCTTGGTCGACGCGCTCGAGGCGGCCGTGGCGGTCGCGGTTGCCGTGGTCATTGCCGCCCGGTGCGCCCCGTCGGTCAAGAGATGGAAGAGCAGCACCGGCACCGCCAGCGCCAGCCGCTCGAACGCGACGACCGCGCCCACAGCGAGCCCGAGCACGAGCCAGAGCGTCGCGCCGAGCGTCGAGAAGCGCAGCGCCAGCTCGTCGGCCGCGACCCGCCCGATGGTGCCGCCCGCGAGCGCCGGCATGGGCCCGGCGATCTTCGCGTGCAGCGCGACCATCGCCGCGACGCCGGCCGCCAGGATCGCAACACCCACGGCGCGCAGCGGCAGCTGATCCACCTTCCGCCCAAAGAGCGGCAGCACCAGCGCCGCACCGAGGCAGGCCACCGGCAGCCACGCCGCCCAGCCCAGGAGCTTGAGCGCGTGGTACGCGAGCATCGCGCCCACGGGCCCGCACCAGTTCGCGGGCGGGTCGTTGGCGGGCCAGATCAGGTGCGTGGGCGGATCGGCCGCGTCGAAGGAGATCAGGCTCGCCGCGGCGAACAGCCACGCCGCGAACCCCGCCAGCCAGAGCAGCTTGGGCGCCAGCGGGATCGGGTCGTACGCACCGGCCTCTTCGGCGGCCCGACGGGCCGAGGCCGACGACGTGCTGGACGTCTTGGAAGACTTCTTCGCTCGAGATTCAGCGGGCACGATCGCCACCTCCGACACACATCAGGGTCCGCCGAACGCGCAGGACAACCACCCGGCCATCCCGGAAGCGCGCGGCTCAGCGTGTGGGTATCGGCCGATAACCCCTCCGGCCGCCCATTTCCGCCCGGCGTCGGCGTCCCGCGGCCCGCCGGACGGCTGCTACGGCTTGGTCGGCGTGGGGTCCCGGCTCGCCTTGCCGTTGACCAGCCGCTCGATCTTCAGGGGGTTGCTCGCCTGCAAGGCCGGCGGCAGCAGGTGGTCGGGCGTCTCCTGGAAGCAGACGGGCCTGCACCACCGCCGGATCGCGGTCGGCCCCTGCGCCGAGGACTCGGGCCGATTCGTCGCCGGGTACGGCCCGCCGTGCACCATCGCGGGCGCCACACGCACCCCCGTGGGCACGCCGTTGTAGATCAGCCGGCCCACGCGCTGCTCCATCATCGTGTGCACGCGGCGTGTGTCGGCCTCGTCGCTGGGCTCGGCCCAGATCGTCCCGGTCAGGCTGCCCTGCACCATCGCCAGCGCCCGCAGCATGTCGGTGGTGCTTGCGCAGACCACCGCGACCGCGACGGGCCCGAAGAACTCCTCCCGCAGCGCGATGTGCTCGCGGAAGACAGCCGCGGGCGTGCGCATGAGCACCGGGTACGCCCGCACCGGGCCCGGACGCTCGGCGCGCAGCTTCGGGTCCCACGACGCGAGCATCTCCACGCCCCGCGCCGCCTCGGCCCGCTCGATCCGCCCGACAAGGTTCCGCCGAAGGCGGACCGAGAGCATCGTCCCCGGGCCGACGGCTTCCATGCGGTTGGCGAGGTCGGCGAGAAACTTGTCCGCCGCGTACGAGGCGTGCACGAAGATCATGCCCGGGCGCGTGCATTGCTGCCCGCACGACTCGGTGATTGACGCGGCCAGCGCCTGCGCCGCCGACTCGCTGTGCCTCTCGATCGCCCCGGGCAGCATCACGACGGGATTGACCGACCCCATCTCGGCGTAGACCGGGATCGGATCGAGCCGATCGGCCGCGAGCTTCGAGAGCGCCACGCCCCCCGAGATCGAGCCCGTAAAGCCGACGGCGCGCACGCACGGGTTGCGCACCAACAGCGACCCGACCGCCTGCTCGCGGGGCCCGCCCGCGACGAGGTACGAGAACGTGCCCGCGGGCAGCCCACACCCCTCGACCGCGGCCATCACGGCGCGGGCGACTAACTCGCTCGTCGCCGGGTGGCTCGGATGTCCTTTGAAGATCACGGGGCAGCCGACCGCGAGGGCGCTGGCTGTGTCGCCCCCCGCGACGGAGTACGCCAGCGGGAAGTTGCTCGCGCCGAAGACCGCGACGGGGCCCATCGGCTGGAGCATGCGGCGGATGTCGGCTTTGGGCGGGCGGCGGTTGGGCTCGCCCCGATCGATGATCGGCTCCATCCAGCGCCCGTCGCGGACCGCGTCGGCGAGCTGGCGCAGCGTGTCCATCGTCCGGTCACGCTCGGCGACGATCCGCTCCTCGCCCAGGCCCGTCTCGGCCATGACCGTCGAGATCAGGAGCTCCCCGATGTCGCGGACCTCGGTCGCGATCGTCTCGAGCAGGCGGGCCCGGCGACTGGGCGCGGTGCCGGAGAAATCGCCGAACGCGTCCCACGCGGCCAGGCAGGCCGACTCGACCTGCTCGTCGGTCGCCGGGTGGAACGTGGGCTCGATATTTTCCCCGGTTCCGGGGTTCAGCGAATGGAAAGCATGGGCGGGCAGGGTCGGCCCGTCGATGAATCGCCCGCCGATGGCGCTCCGCCCGGTCAGCTGGACGTGCCCCGCGAGCGCATGCCCGCCAGCCGTGCTCACCGCGCCACCCCGAGAGGGGATAGGGCGGGGCGAGATTGTTGGCAGGATGTTCGGTATGCTTCAGGGATCATGCTTGCACGCGTCCAGTCGTATCTGCTCCAAGGCATCGACGCTCTGCCGTGCGAGGTAGAGGTCGATCTGGATTCTCGGGGCCTCGACAGGGAAACCATCGTCGGTTTGCCCGATGCGGCTGTGAAAGAGGCTCTCGAACGCGTCCGGGCGGCTCTCGGCAACGCGGGATACGCGTTTCCCGCCGGCCGGACGCTGATCAACCTCGCCCCCGCCGACGTCCGCAAGGAAGGGCCGGTCTACGACCTGCCGGTGGCGGTGGGGCTGTTGCAGGTCTCGGGAGTGATCGAGGCGGGTCTGGCTGGGCTGGACCCGCGGACGCTGGTCTTTGCGGGCGAGCTCGCGCTGGACGGCCGGCTCCGCCCGATCAAGGGTGGGCTGGCGCTGGCGAGCATGGCGGCCCGGCTCGGGGCGCGGGGCGTGGTGATCCCGGCGGACAACGCGGCCGAGGCGGCGGTGGTGGGGGGGATCGAGGTCTTCGGCGTGCGGACGCTCGACGAGGTGGTCGGGCTGCTGACTGGGCTGCTCGAGGTCGAGCCCGCGCCGCCCGCCAACGTCGACGGGATGCTCGCTGCGGCCGAGGCCGAGGTCGACTTCGCGGAGGTCCGCGGGCAGGAGTCCGTCAAGCGCGCCTTGCTGATCTCCGCGGCCGGCGGGCACAACTGCGTGATGATCGGCCCGGCGGGCAGCGGCAAGACGATGATGGCCAAGGCGTTCGCGGGCATCCTGCCCCGGATGTCCGCGGCCGAGGCGATCGAGGTCACACGCATCTACTCGGCTGCGGGCATGCTCGCGCCGGGCGAGGGGCTCGTGACCGCCCGGCCGGTGCGCGCGCCGCACCACACCGCGTCGCCCCCCGCGATCGTCGGCGGCGGCATGGTGCCCCGCCCGGGCGAGATCTCGCTCGCGCATCGGGGCGTGCTGTTCCTCGACGAGATGCCCGAGTTCCCGCGCACCGTGCTCGAGACCCTGCGCCAGCCGATGGAGGACCAGACCGTCACCATCAGCCGGGCACACGGCTCGACGTCGTTCCCCGCGGACTTCACGCTGATCGCGGCGATGAATCCGACACCCCGCGGCGACATCGCGCCGGGCGAGGTCGGCAAGCGCGAGATGGAGCGCTACATGGGCAAGCTCAGCGGGCCGCTGCTCGATCGCATCGACATCCATATCGAGGCGCCCGCGGTGCCCTACGACCAGCTCCGCAACGGCAAGGAGGGCACGGGCTCGGCCGAGATGCGGCAGCGCGCGCACGCCGCCCGCGCTCGCCAGGCAGATCGGCACGGCGACGCGGTCGTGAACGCGAGACTCACCGGAAAACAGCTGGATTCCTACGCGCCGATGGAGCCAGCCGCCGAGGCGCTGCTCGGGCGGGCGGTCACCGAGCTGGGGCTGAGCGCGCGGGCATACACCAAGGTCCGTCGGATCGCGCGCACGATCGCCGACCTCGACGGGCGCGAGGCGCTCGGCGTGGGCGACATCGCCGAGGCGGTGCAGTATCGCCTGCTCGATCGCAAGACCTGAGCGGGTGGTGAGGGCGGCTCGTCAGAGCAGCGCGAGCGCGAGGACGATGGTGATGATGCCAACGACTAGCCCGGCAAGGAGGTCGTCGAGCAGGATGCCCCAGCCGCCCGGCACGCGCTGGACGGCCGAGATCGGCCACGGCTTGGCGATGTCGAGCAGTCGGAAGGCGACGAACATCCAGAGCAGCAGCGCGATGGACGCGGCGATGTTCGATTGGGCCAGCGCCGGCAGGAACGCGAGGGCCACAGCCTGCCCGGCGGTCTCGTCGGCGACGACGGCCGAGGGGTCCTTCTTCCCGAACCGCGCCTCGGCGCGGTCGCCCAGCAGGACGCACGCAGCGGAGAAGACGACGACCAGCGCGAGCATCACGGCGATGAACAGCGCGGGCGCGGTGGCGGGCCCGATGTCCGCAGCGAGCAGGCCCGCGGCAATGAAGACCGGCGGCAGCGAGCCCCAGGTGCCCGGGAAGGGGCGCATGTGCCCAAGGCCGAAGACCGTGACGAGCGCCAGTCGGCGGGGGATGGGAAGCGTCATGGGTCGGTACCTCGATCGGAGACGGACGAAGCGTGGGATTCAGGCGGCCCGCGTGTGCCGGATTGCCGCTCGAATGTAGGGCCATGCCGAGGCTGCTGTCGCGAGGACCGTCGCCCAGACCAGCGTGGAGATCACGCGCCCGGCCCAAGTGCCGGGCTCGACCGCGGTGGTCGCGATGAGCACGAGCACGGCGGGCACGCACACCGATTGCAGGACCATTTTCGCCTTGCCCGCGGCGTTTGCGGACGCGTCGGCCCCCTCGGACTCGAGCAGCCCGCGGAGCGAGGTGACCGCGAGTTCCCGGCCGAGGATGACCGCGACCATCCACGGCGCGACGCGGGAGGCTATGAACGTGCCATCGCCCGCGCCAACCGAGAAGGCTGGGCTGGCGAGGTAGACGAAGGCGGTGAGCACGAGGAGCTTGTCGGCCAGCGGGTCCATGATGCGTCCGAAGCGAGAGACGACCTGCCAGCGGCGGGCGAGGTAGCCATCGAGGGCGTCGGTGAGCGCGGCGGCGACGAAGACGGCCGCGGCTGCGATCAGCCAGGTGTTGACCGATCCTGCCTGAGCCTGGGCCTGGGCCTGGGCCGGGGCGGAGGAGGGCGAGAGGCGGGGCATCGCCTCGAGCACGGCGGCGAAGGCGACGACCATCCCCATGCGAGCCGACGTGAGGATGTTGGGAAGTTGTCGCTTGAGCGGGCTGATCGCGGCGAGGTCCGGCGGGCGTGTCGCGGTGTGCGTGTCGGTGGCCATCAGATGCCAAGCCTACCCGTGCGGGGCCTGCCGGATCGGGACGTGAGTGGTTGGGCGGCGGCGGGTGAGGGCGTTGGGGGTTGGGTGTCGGGCGGGTTGGTTGATGGTCTGGCGGGCCGCATCTATTCTTCGGCCCACAGGGGGCGGCCCCAAACTTCGGCCAATCTCCGGAGGGGGCGCGCACCGAGCGCTTTGCGTGCCTTGGATGGGTGTGATCGGGTGGTCGCGGGCGTTTGTGCCCGGGTGCCTGCAAGAGACGTGCTCGGTGTGGCCTCGACGCCGCCGATCGCAGTAGGGGACGGCTTTGGAGTTGCTGATTAACCCCGTGGTGCTCTATCTGGCCTGTGCCCTCGGGGCTGTGGCGGTCTGGATTGCTGCGCCCCGCGCCCGCATCAGCCCGCAGATCATCGGGTTCGGCCTGGGGGCTCTTGCCCTCGGGCTCGTGCTGGCCGCCCTTGGCATCACCACGCCTTCGGGCATTCCCAACCTTTATTTTTACGTCTTCGCGATCATCGCCTTGGGCGCCTCGCTCCGCGTGATCACGCACCCGCGACCGGTGTATGCGGCGCTGTACTTCATCCTGACGATCCTCGCCTCGTGCGGCCTGTACCTGATCCTCTCGGCGACGTTCATGGCGTTCGCCTTGGTCATCATCTACGCCGGCGCGATCCTCATCACGTACCTGTTCGTCATCATGCTCGCGACGCAAGCGCCGACCGAGGACGATGTCGACGCGCTCAGCGAGTACGACACGACGGCCCGCGAGCCCGCGGTCGCCGCGTTCGTCGGCTTCCTGCTGGTCGCGGTGCTCGGCGCGATGCTCTTCAAGGGCACCGCGTCGCTGCAGACGCTGCCGTTGCCGACCGCCTCGGCCGACGCGCCGCTCGCGATCCTGCCCGGCCGGGTCGCCGACGCCCTGCGTGATGCCGACCTGATCGACGATGACGAGGTGGTCGCGACCGACGAGGACGGCTCGGCGATGGTCGATGCCGAGCTGCGTACGGCGGTGATCGAGACGCCCGAGGGCGATCGCCGAACGGTCGTCTGGCCCGAGGAGCTCAGCGCGACGAACGTCGAGGGTGTGGCGTTGAGCTTGCTGTACCGCCATCCGGGCACGATCGAGATCGCGGGCGTGATTCTGCTGATGGCGATGCTGGGCGCGACGGTGCTGAGCCGCCGTCAGGTCGAGATCGATGAGGATCAGAAGCGCCAGCAGGCCGCGGCCCTTGCGCGTGGCAACACGCCGGGGGGAGGGGCCTCGTCATGATGTCGCAGTTGCCGGACATGCTCACGCTCGCCCAGTCGGGCTTCCCCGAGCCGATGATGCAGGCGACGCTTGCGCACTACCTGGTGGTGTCGTTGGCGATGTTCGCGATCGGGCTGGTTGGTTTTCTGACGCGTCGGAACCTGATCGTGATGTTCCTGTGCACGGAGCTGATGTTCCAGGCTGCGGGGCTCGCGCTGATCGCGTTCGGGCGATACCACATGAACTACGACGGGCAGACGTTCGTCATCTTCGTGCTCACGATCGCGGCCGCCGAGGCTGCCCTGGCGCTCGCGCTCGTCGTGCTGCTGTTCCGCAAGAAAGATTCGCTCGACGCCGACGCCTGGTCGGCGTTGAAGGGCTGAGGGCTGCCGCGTGATCGACACCTCGGGCATGATGGCCGTTCTCAATGCCGCGACCCTCGCGGCCCCCTCGTCGGCGAAGGAGGCGGCGGCGTACGTCGCGCCCGAGCCCGGCGCGTGGTGGGTTGCGCTCATCCCGCTCATGCCGATCGTGGGCACGATCCTCGCGACGCTCTGCGCGATCCGCGGCATCAAGACCAAGCTGCCCGCCTTCCTCACCGTCGGCTGCCTCGCGATCAGCTTCCTGCTCACCGTCGCGATGTTCCTGACCCTGGGCGATGCGCCGACGATTACCACCGCGTGGGAGTGGTTCACGCTCTCGTGGGGTGACGGCGAGGGGCAGACGTTCACGGCGAACTTTGGCTTCTACGTCGACTCGCTCACGGCGCTGTGGATGCTGTTCGTCACGGGCCTCGCCACGCTCATCGCGCTCTACGCGAGCGAGTACATGAGCCACGACGTGGGCACCGGGTATTGCCGGTTCTTCGCGGCCTTTAACTTGTTCGTGTTCTCGATGGCCTGCCTGGTCATGGGCGACAACATGCTCCTGCTATTCCTGGGCTGGGAGGGCGTGGGCCTGTGCTCGTACCTGCTGATCGGGTACTTCTAC
>CAYQAD010000105.1:0-8530 GCA_964415125.1 uncultured Phycisphaeraceae bacterium
AGGTCCGTTGGCATCTTGCCGATCCACTGCGTGCCGTCGCAGTGGAAGAGCACGCCCGCCGATCGGCACACCTCGCCGACACGCTCGATCGGCTGGACGACGCCCGTTTCGTTGTTCGCCCATTGCACGCTCACCAGGGCGCACGTCTCGTCGATCAGCTCGGCCAGCGCGTCCGGCAACACCCGCCCGGCCCGGTCGACCGGTGCCCAGCGCACGTCGGCCTCGCCCGTCTCGAGCAGATGCTCCGCCAGGTCGCGCACCGCGTGGTGCTCGACGCGCGTTGTAATGAGCGTGCGTGTGCTCGGCGAGCGCCGCCGGCTCGCCCCGAGCACGCCCCGGATCGCCAGGTCGATCGACTCGGTGCCCGACCCCGTGAAGATGATCTCGCGGGTCTTGGCGTTCAGCAGCCGACCCACCTCGGCTCGCCCCAGCTCGACCGCCCGCCGGGCAGCTTGCCCCGCGCGATGCACCGACGAGGGGTTGTGCCACGCCTCGGCCATGCACCGGGCCATCGCCTCGATGACCTCGGGCCGAGGCCTCGTCGTCGCGTTGTGGTCGAGCTCGATCACGCCGAAGCGTAGGGGAGAGGCACCGAGGCACTCAGGCATCTTGGCACTCAGGCATACTGGCACTCAGGCATCTTGGCATCCAGGCGTTAGGCCGATGCTCACGACAGCGCGGCTCGCGTCGCATCCATCGCCCGAATGTGAGGCATGCTCGAACGCGCCCGGACCCGACGCATCGCAAGCTCTCTCCTGCTCGATGCCTCGGTGCCTTGGTGCTTGGTGCCTCGGTGCCTACTGCCTCGGTGCCTCGCTCTTGCTCTCACCCTCCCCGCGCCGTCCGACGAGCACGAGGCCGATGAGTTCCTGGACGTGCCGGCCCGAGGCGTCGTTGCCGTGCTCGGGGATCTCCATCGCGGTGAGCGTGCCGTAGCCCATGCCGAGGTGGCAGAGCAGCTTGGCGATCAGCTCGGCGCTGAACCGCGTGAAGACCTTGTGCTCCTCCTGGGCCCGCGCGATCTCGCGTTGCAAGAAGAGTCGCAGCGACCCGATGTGGTTCTGGATCGCGGCCTTGATCTCCGGGTCGTCGACCTCGGTGATCGCCTGCAGAAACACCCGGTAGGTCGATCGGCCGCGCGCCGAGACCATCGGGTTCTCGCCGATGAGCTTCTTGAGCCGCTCGGCCGGGTCGGTCACGGGCTCGAGCTCGCGCGACCACTGCTCGAGCGTCTCCTGCCCCGTCCGCTCGATCAGCGCGACGAACAGCTCCTTCTTGCTCTTGAAGTGCCTGTAGATAATCGGCTCGGTCACGCCCGCAGCCTTCGCAAGCTGCGAGGTCGTCGCCCGGGCGTACCCCTTGGCGGCAAACAGCTCCAGCGCCCGGTCGAGGAGCTGCTCGCGGCGCTCGTGGGCTGGCAGTCGTGATGACATCGGGCTCCCTCCGCCGCGAGCGCAGCATGCGTGATGGCTCAGTCTATCGCACCAGCTCCAAGACGCCGATCCGTGCCGATCTTCCTATCGGTCGCTCGACCGTTTCACTTGCGCCGATTCGCCGAGGTCGGCGCATCATCTGGGTACGGCACCGGGTCGTAACCACCCCGCACGAACGGGTGGCACCGCGCCAGGCGCTTCGCGGTCAGCCACGTGCCCTTGGCGGCGCCGTATCGGCGGTACGCGTCCTCGGCGTAGCGCGAGCAGGTCGGTTCGTATCGGCACTGCCGACCCACGATCGGCGAGAGCGTGACGCGGTAGACCCTGATCGCCGCGATGAACGGCCAGGCGAGCGGCGGCACCCGATCGGCGTCGGGCGCACTCATCGCGCCGGTCCGTCGGGCGTCGTCGGGTTCTTGCGCGATCGGCGGGCCCAGACCGCGTGGAGCTGGTCGGCCGTGGTCTTGAGATGCCGCTGGCAGGTCGCAAGGTCGAGCAGTGGCTCGTGCTTTCGGCTGGTGACGACCAGGTCGTAGGCGGTGCCGTCGGCGGCGCGGGGCAGGGCGGGGCCGAGCGTGCGGAAGGCCTCGCGCAGCCGGCGGCGGAGCCGATTGCGCACCACCGCGGGCCCGACCCGCCGGCCGATGCTCAGCCCGAGCCGATGGTCCGGCAGCCCATTGGGCCGACCGAAGACCGTCAGCGGCCCCGCGGACTTTCGGGCCTTGGCGCCGAACACCGCCTGATAGTCGCGATCGCGCGACAGCCGCTGCCGGGCCCGGTAGGTCAGCCGGCGCGGCTCGCCGGGCTGGCGGGCGTCCGCCGGCCCGATCGTCTCCAACTGGGTGGTCTTCGGGTCGCTCACGCGATGAGCCTACGCGGCGTGGGACCGCCGGCCGCCCGTGCCGGGTCGCGCCAGATGCTGCCGGCCCAGGCTCGCCTTGGGCAGCACGCCCACGAGCATCAGGAACCCGCCGACGAGCATCAGCCAGAGGCGGGCCCGGTCGTCGACCGCCCAGCCCTCCAGGCGAGAGCGCGGCTCGGGCGCGGGCGGCGTGCCCAGCGCGACCGGCTCGAGCGCGGGCAGCGGGTCGGCGTCGAGCATCGTGATCGCCGGCGTGCCGGGCAGCAGCTCGACATCCGCGGGGATCTGGTTGAGCTGGACAGCCGCGAGCGATCGGATCAGGTCCGGATCACCCCGATCGAGTGCCGCGAGGTACGCCTCGTACCGCGCGATCCGCGCCTCGCGCCGCTCGACCTCGGCCATCGCCGCGTCCCGCCGGTGCTGGGCGAGGGCGAGATCGTGCCGGGCCGGCAAGAGCACCGTCGCCGCGAGCACCGCGAGGCCCGCGAGAAGAAACAGCCACCCCGTGTCGAACCGCTCGATCGGGGTCGGAGACCGACGCGGGGCGCGGGCATCGCTGTGATGGGCCTGGGCTCGGGTGGGCACGGCCCGATCTATCGGCCGGATGACTCGGCCAGCACCAGCGACGCGGCTGGTGCGCATCGGCTCGGCCTCGCTCCTGCGCTTGGGCCCTGCCTCCGCGCTCAGGCGGTCACGAGCCCGCCCATGTCCTCGGCGGTCACGGGCTTGCGCGATCGCATCATGCGCACGAACGCGTCGAACAGGTACCCCGCGTCGTGCGGCCCGGGCGACGCCTCGGGGTGGTGCTGCACACTGAACAGCGGCCGATCGGGTAGGCAGAACCCCGCCACGGTGTCGTCGTTGAGATGCACGTGCGTCACCGTGCCGCCCACCGATTCCAAGCTCGCGCGATCCACCGCGAAGCCGTGGTTCTGGCTCGTGATCTCCACCCGCCCGGTCAGCACGTTGTGCACGGGCTGGTTCGCCCCGCGGTGGCCAAAGGGCAGCTTGAAGGTCGTCGCGCCCAGCGCCAACGCCAGCAGCTGGTGCCCGAGGCAGATACCGAAGGTCGGGATGCCCGGCCCGCCGATGCCGATCACCTGCCGCAGCGCCTCGATCGTCTCCCGCACCGCCGCGGGGTCGCCCGGCCCGTTGCTCACGAACAGCCCGTCGATCTCGCCCGCCTCGAACTGCCGGGCAAGCTCGCCCGCGTCGAAGCGGTGGGGGATCAGCGTGACCGCGCAGCCGCGGCTGGTCAGGTGGCGCAGGATGTTGCGCTTCGCGCCGCAGTCCAGCGCCGCGACACGCAGCGCCTCGCCCCCGCCCGGGCTGGCGTTCGACCACGCCCCCAGGTCCTCACTCCACGATTCCTGCGCCGCGCAGCCCACCGTCGGCACGAGGTTCGCCCCCGCCATACTCGGGGCGCCGCGGGCCATCTCGACGAGCTCGGCGTCGGTGAGGTCCGTTCGGTCGGTGATGATGCCGTTCATCGCGCCGCCCTCGCGCAGCCGGCGCGTGATCGCGCGGGTGTCGACGCCGGCCAGCCCGAGCACGCCCGCCCCGGCGAGGTAGGCGTCGAGCGAGTCGGTCGCGCGGTAGTTCGAGTGCCGGCGTGCGAGCTCGCGCACGACGAAGCCCGCGACCTGCACCCTGCCCGACTCGACGTCCTCGCGGTTGATGCCGTAGTTGCCGACCAGCGGGAACGTGCTGGTCAGGATCTGCCCGGTGTAGGAGGGGTCGGTCAGCGACTCCTGGTAGCCGGCCATCGACGTGTTGAAGACAACCTCGGCGGCCTGGGCGATGTCCCGGCCGGTCGCGCCGAACGCCTCGCCCGTGAACACGGCACCGTCGGCCAGCGCGAGTCGTCCGATGGCGGTCGTGGTCATGGCGGCGGTCCTCGGCGGTTGGATCGGGGCGTGCCCGCGGCTTGGGTGGGCGCGGTTCGTAGAGTGTACGCCGGAGGCTTGCTGATTCCCGTGGCAGACGCCCGACAACGTGCCCGCGCCGATTCGCTCTTCGCCGGTGGCGAGGCTGCCACTGCGCCCGAGGCGTCCGACGCGCCGGCGGCAGCCGCGAAGCATGTCCGCATCGCACGCGTCGCCGTCGAGCGCGCCTTCGACGCGGCCCGCGATCCGGGCGAGGGGCTCGCCTATCGCGTGCCCGACGACATGCCGGGCGTGACGCTCGGCATGCGCGCCACCGTCCCGCTCGGCCGCGTCACCGCCCAGGGGCTCATCGCCGAGCTGGGCGGCCCGGAGCTGGCCGAGGGCATCCCGCCCGCGAAGCTCCGATCGATCAAGTCTGTGTCGGGCCCGGCGTTGCCGGCGGACCTGGTGGAGCTTGCGCGGTGGCTCGCCGCGTACTACGTCTGCCCGCTGGGCACTGTGGCCGCCACGATGCTGCCCGCCGCGGTCAAGAAGGGCACGGGTCGGCGGACCAAGACCGTCATCGACCGCGCCGAGCCGGGCGACATCGCGCCCATCATGGCCGCGATCGAGAAGGGCGAGTCAAGGCTCACGCCCACCGTGCGCGCCGCATGGGACGCGCTCGCACCGCCCGCCCCGATGCCGGATGGGTTGACCGCGAAAGAACTCGCCCGGCACGCGGGGGCCAAGACCGTCGGTCCGATCAACAAGCTCCTCGCGCTCGGCCTGCTCACGGAGCGGCGGACGACACACGTTGCCTCACGCACCGCCTCGTGGGAAACCCTGAAGGACAATCGCGACCTCGTCGAGCACACGCCCACCGGCGAGCAGCAGCAGGCGATCGACCGCATCGCCGCGACGCTCGGCACCTTCGCTGTGCACTTGCTGCGCGGCGTGACCGGCTCGGGCAAGACCGAGGTCTACCTCTCGCTCATCCGCGCGATGGTCGCGCAGCACAATGCGGGCACGGCCCTTGTGCTCGTGCCCGAGATCGCGCTGACGCCCCAGACCGTCGCGCGGTTCGAGGCGAGGCTCGCCGACCTGGGCGTCGCGGTGCTGCACTCGGGGCTCGCCGCGGCCGATCGGCATCGGCAATGGCGATCGGCCGCGGAGGGCCGGGTGCGTGTGGTCATCGGCACGCGCTCGGCGGTCTTCGCGCCGCTGGCGAACCTCGCGCTGGTCATCGTCGATGAGGAGCACGACCACTCCTACAAGCAGGATCAGGCCCCGCGGTACAACGCCCGCGACGTGGCGATCAAGCGCGCGCACCTCGCCGGATGCCCCGTGCTGCTCGGCAGCGCGACGCCCTCGATCGAGAGCTGGCACAACGCGACGGCCGACCTCGCCCCGGGCCGGGCCCGCTACCACTTGCACCGCCTGAACAAGCGCGCCACCGGCGCCGCGATGCCAGCCGTGACCATCGCCGACCTCGCGCGCGAGCGACGCCACATGAAGCCCGACGACGCGATCGGCCAAACGCTCGATCGCGCACTGCGCGACACGCTCGACGCGGGCGGGCAGGCCCTGCTGCTGCTCAACCGCCGCGGGTATGCCGCGATGCTTGCGTGCAGCGACCGCTCGTGCGGGTACATCCACCACTGCGACCATTGCGATGCCGCGATGGTGCTGCACCGCGGCAGCCACCTGCCGCGCGGCACGCTTGTGCGCTGCCACCATTGCTCGGCCGAGCAGCTCGTGCCCAAGCAATGCCCGGCGTGCGCCAAGGCGCTGATCAAGCTCGGCGTGGGCACGCAGCGCCTCGAGGACGAGCTCGAGCGCCGGTACGCCGAGTCGCATGGGCTCGCGCGGGACGACAACCTGCGGCGCGTCGACGCCGACGCGATGACCCACGCCCGGCACCTGCACGCGGTGCTCCGCGAGCTGGGCGAGGGGCGGGTGAAGGTCGTCCTCGGCACGCAGATGATCGCCAAGGGGCTGGACTTTCCGAACGTTCGGCTGGTCGGCGTGGTCTCGGCCGACACGGCGCTGGCGTTGCCGGACTTTCGCGCGGGCGAGCGCACGTTCCAGCTCGTCTCGCAGGTCGCGGGGCGCTCGGGGCGGGGCGAGCACCCGGGGCGCGTGGTCGTGCAGACCTACGACGCCCGGGCCGAACCGATCACGCTCGCCGCCGAGCACGACTACGAGGCGTTCGCGCGGCAGGAGCTGCGCCACCGCCGCGAGGCGATGCTGCCGCCCGCGACGCGCATGGCCCGGCTGGTCTGCCGCGACGAGAAGCACGACCGCGCCGACCAGCGCGCCCAGCGCCTGGCCGACCACCTGCGGGGCTTTGCGGATCGCGGCATCGTGGTGCAGGGTCCCTCCCCCTGTGTCGTGGCGCGTGTGGCGGACTTCCACCGCGTCGAGGTGCTCGTCACCGCGCCCGCAGCGGGCCCGATGCAGCGGGCCCTCGCCTCGGCCCGTGTCGCGGGCCTGCTGCTCGCCGACACGCACACCGCCGTGGACGTCGACCCGCTTTCGCTGCTGTAACACCCGCGGCTTTCATGGCTCGGCGTACGCTTGCCACATGATGCGTGAGTTCGCGGGCAAACGCGTGGTGGTCATGGGCCTGGGTCGCCACGGCGGTGGGCTGGGCGTCACGCGCTATCTGGCCTCGCACGGCGCCGACGTGCTGGTGACCGACACCGCCGATGCCGACGCGCTCGTCGAGTCGGTCCGAGCGCTCTCTCCGCTGGTCGAGTCGGGTGCGGTCGAGCTCCGCTTGGGCGAGCACAACGTCAGCGACTTCACTACCGCCGATCTGGTCATCGCAAACCCCGCGGTGCCCAAGCCCTGGGACAACCGGTTCCTTCGCGCCGCGTCGGCCGCGGGCATCGAGGTGACGACCGAGCTGCGGCTGCTGATCGACGCGCTGCCGAGCCGCGCGCGCACGATCGGCATCACCGGCACCAACGGCAAGAGCACTACCGCCGCCATGACCCACCACGCATTGCGCGCCGCGGGCGTGCCCACGGTGCTCGGCGGCAACTTCGGCGGGTCGCTCCTTCCCGAGCTCGACTCGATCACGCCCGAGACCGTCGTCGTGCTCGAGCTCTCCAGCGCCCAGCTGCACTGGCTGAAGGTGACCGAGGCGGGTTGGTCGCCCGGCGTCGCGGTCGTGACCAACGTCAGCCCGAACCACCTCGACTGGCACGGCAGCGAGGACGCGTATTACGGCTCCAAGGCCGTGCTGCTCGAGCACCAGCTCGGCGACGACGCGGCGATCCTCGGGCACAGCGTGAGCAAGTGGCGCACCCGACCCAACGTCCACCGCCTCGTCGTCGAGGACGAGGACGCCCTGCCCGGCATGGTCCTGCCCGGCGTGCACAACGGCATCAACGGCGCGATGGCGATGCTCGCCGCCTCCATCGCGGCGAACGTCTCCGCGCCCGCGGCGGCCGAGGCGGTGATGGGATTCACGGGCCTGCCGCATCGGTTGCAGCTGGTCGGCGAGGTTGGCGGCGTTCGGTGCTTCGATGATTCCAAGGCGACCACGCCCGCCAGCACGCTGACAGCCGTGCGCGCGTTCGACGATCCAGGCCAAGCGCAACGCCGCGTCCACCTCATCGCGGGAGGGTACGACAAGCAGATCGATCTCTCGCCCATCGCGGCGGTCGCGCCCGAGCTCGCGGGGCTGTACACCATCGGCGCGACCGGCCCGGCGATCGACGAGGCCGCGGGCTCGCACGCGATTGCCTGCGGCACGCTCGACGTGGCTGTCGAGCGCGCGCTCGAGCGGGCCCAGCCCGGCGACGTGCTGCTGCTCTCGCCCGGGTGCGCGTCGTGGGACCAGTTCGCGAGCTTCGAAGAACGCGGCAGGCGCTTCGCCGAGCTGGTCGCGGCGCGGGAGGTCTCGGCATGAGGGGCGTTCCTTTGTTGCTCGCAACCGTATGTGCGTTGGTAACGCGACCGGCGCTCGCGGACCGTCGCGAGGTCTTCCCGCACGTCTTCGTCGATGCCGACGCGGGCATCGTCGAGATCGCCGGCACCGTGCCGATCGACACCAAGCACGAGGCCGCGCCGGACGTCTACTTGGAAGTGATCGTGTGTGCGCGCGACTCGAAGGAGCACGAGGCGCTGGTGATGACCGACGCCCGGCCCTCGCACGTGCACGCGGCGTTGCTCCTGATCGGCGCCGAGCCCGGCGCCCCCGGCGCGATCCCGCGCACGGGCGAGCGCGTCGCGCCAACGGGCGATGCGCTCCGCGTGGAGCTGGTCACGCTCGATGGCGAGGGCCACGAGGTCGTCCACGACCCGCGGGCGTGGGTGCGTCGGCTCGGTGGGGGCACGCTGGCCGATATTGAAGCCGACGT
>CAYQAD010000106.1:0-5504 GCA_964415125.1 uncultured Phycisphaeraceae bacterium
CGATCATCGCGCTGCTCATCGGCATCCTGCTGCCGACGCTCGGCAAGGCCCGGGAGTCGGCCTGGAACGTGCTCTGCCAGAACAACCTCCGCCAGATCGGCCTGACCATCCAGGTCTACCTCGACGGCCCCGGCAACGACCGCTTCCCCAACCCCGTGCCCAAAGAGCTCAACCTGCCGCCCAACGCGCCCGTCTTCTTCCAGTACATGTACCCGATCATCTTCGACGACAGCACCTTCGCCGATCAGCCCCTCACCGATCAGACCGTCAAGCGCCGCCCCGACAACCCCGAGATGTTCAACTGCCCCGCCGCACGCGGCCTGGCGAGCGTCCGCGAGCCGCAGTCCAAGGCATACCTCGAGAGCGGCGCACGCCTGTTCGTGCTCGACGACGACGACAACGACTTCCGCCCCGACGCCGGCTCGTACACCGACGCCGACGACGCCGAGGTCTTCACCGAGTACTGGTTCAACGACTCCCGCGCCGGCGAGCTTGCATCCGCCCGCTATGGCCGCGTCGGCGTCGCGGGACGCAAGATCTCCCAGATCGCCAACGTCGACGCTACGGTCTTCGTCACCGACGCGCTCGACGAGTTCCCGCGTCACGCGGGCCGCAACGAGTTCGCCGTGCCCGGCTCGGGCATCCCCGGCACCGTGGGCAAGAACAACTTCCTCTTCGGCGACCAGAGCGTGAAGCAACTCTCCATCGACGTGTACAACAGCACCGACTTCGGCGATCAGTACGGCTCGTTCGGACCCTACTTCAACTGGGGCCACTTCTACCCGAGGAACTGATCGGTCCCGACATCGCCTCGCTCCGCATGGCAGTCTCGCGGCGCGCCGCATCCGAGACCCGAGACCCGAGACACAGAAAGCATCCCATGCCCTCTCCGCGCGAAATCATCGAGAGTAAGCCCTGGCTCGGCTGGGGCGTCGCGGGCGTCCTCGCGCTCATCGCGGCGGTCGTGCTCGTGCGCTCGCTCGGCGGGTCCGACGCCTACAGCGTCGACACGCTCACCCAAGATGTCACCATCAAGTGCACCGAGACCGGCGAGACCTGGACCATGCCGCGGGGCCGAATGGAAAAAGAACTCCGCCTCCGCTCCGGGCTCATCGACGCGGGCCAGGGCCTGACCAACCCCAGCACCGGCAGGCCCACCGGCTTCCCGTTCGACGCCAAGGGCTGGCAATCCACGGTCGAGCGTCTCAACGCCGAGAAAAAGGCCGCCGCCGCCTCGAGAGGCGTGACACTCGACGGGCCCGCCGCCGACGACTGAGCCGCGGTGCACCGGGGCGGCGAAAGCCCAAGCAGCCCGCCAACACAGCGAAATAGCCCTTGAACGACCGCCGCCAATCAACGATGATGTCTGTCCGAAACCCAATGTAAACGATTTCACCGGCCGTGACGCATCTCGGCCCCAGCACAATCCATCCGCGGTTCGGCCCCCGTGCCCGCCGCATGAATCGCACCCCGCGAAGGAGAGGCACCATGAAGACCACCGCACTCGCGATCGTCGCCGGCTCGCTGCTTATGACCGCACCGGCCCAGGCCCAGAACACGGGCGATTTCAACGGCGGCTTCGAGCAGGCCGACGCTGTCAACCCCAACCTCGTCGCCAACTGGCGCCACTTCAACGGCGCCAACCGCCGCACCACCGGCGATGGCGGCACGCCTGAGATCACCGCCCGCACCGGCGTCGGCGTGCTCGAGCTGCCCCCCGGTGCCGACTTCTGCGGCGCCGACACCAACTCCTTCCGCGTCGACATCTTCACCTTCAACGACCCCGCCTACGTCTACGGCTGCGGCCTCGCGACCGTCACCGGCTACTACTACATTCCCTCCTCCGCGCCCCTGCTCGGGCTCGACAACGGCGGCCAGTCCGCCGGCCTCAAGTTCGAGTTCCGCCGCTCCAACTCCTCGATCTACCTCGCCTTCGAGGACCTCTCCATCTCCGGCGATACCGCCGACCAGTGGGTCCCCTTCACCCTGTCCGTCTCCGAGGCCGACTTCCAGCGCCTCTTCGATGACTTCAACATGGGCGACCCCTTTCCCGACTTCCCCGTCGCGGTCAGCGTCCTGCCCTTCCGCTTCGGCGACGACTCCGACACCGGCTACATCTTCTGGGACGACATCGAGTACACCCAGCGCGAGTACGACCCGGCCGACCTCACCGAGACGGGCACGTCCAACGGCCTCCGCGACGGCGTCGTCGACCTCTCCGACTTTTCCTTCTACCTCGGCCTTTGGGGCGCGGGCGACCTGATCGCCGACGTCACCACCACCGGCACCTCCAACGGCGTGCCCGACGGAGCCGTCGACCTCTCCGACTTCTCCTTCTACCTCAGCCTCTGGGGCAACGCCGGCGCCACCGTCGAGCCGTCCTGCTTCTAACGTCGCCTCCCGCGACATCCATCGCAAAACCACAACGCCGCCCTCGCAGCACACGCGAGGGCGGCGTTTTCATATCTCCAGTTTGCGCAGAGCCCGCGCTCAGTGCCGGACAATCAGCGACGCCGGCAGCGACCGCACAACCACCGAGCCGTCCTCGCCCATCTCCGCGGCCGCGCCGTCGACGCTCGCCGACCGCACCGGGCCCGTCCACCAAGGGCGGAAGCGAAGCCCGCCCGCGGGCAGCTCGACATCGCCCGCCAGCTCGATCGTCGTCGTGTCGCCCTCGGTCCAAAGCGAATACGTCAGCCGCCCATACAGCGTCGGGAAATCGCGGATCGCGAGCCCGCCCTCGGCCCACTCGGGCAGCACGCCCCGCCCGATCCAGAGCACACCCGCCGCCTCGTCCTCGTGCACCAGCATCGTGCGGATCGAGTTCACAAACCCGGATCCAACCCAGGTGTGCGGCATGTCGCCGATGAACCGCGGCGCACTCGCCGGGTTGTGCACCACCTCCGCCCAGTGCGCAAAGCCCGCCGGAAACCGATCGGCCATGAAGTACTCAATAAGCTCGCCCGCCTCCGCCTCCCGGCCCATCAGCACCAGCGCCGCGATCACCCGCACCTCGTAGGGCGTGTAGTCGCGCCACTCGCGCGTGCCATCGCGCCGCGAGCGGAAGAACGCCATGTACCGGTCGAAGGTCGCGTGCAACGCGTCCGTGGGCAGATGCTCCAGCTCGCCGCACGGAAACACGGCGATCGCCGTGCTCGTCGCGTCGAAGTCGCCCAACTCCACGCACCCCGGGATGTAGTCGATCCCGTGGATCGCCCGCGCCTTCTCGATCGAGGTGTACATCGCCTCGCGGTACGCCGCCAGCATCGCGCCCGCGCGCGTCGCCTGCTCGTCATCACCGATCTCGACAAACAGCCGCTCGGCGTCCGCGAGTCCGCGGATCACCCAGAAGCCGTCCCAGTACGAGTGCATCGGCTGCTCGGCGTACCCCTCGTGGCTGATCGACTCGGGCACGAGTCCGAAGCACGCCCCCTTGATGCCGCCCGCATCTCGGTAGTCGTCCGTGCTCCGCTGCGCCACGAGGTACTCGATGTAGTCCACCGCGCGCTCGACGCGGTGCGCGTGGCGATCGAGCAGCGCGCGATCGCCGGTCATCTTGTACGCCTTCCACACGGTGTAGATGTACTCGCCGTGCGAGTCGTGCTCGGGCACGGGGTCGGCGCCGCGGAAGTCCACCACGCACGGGATCTTGCCCGACTCGAACTGGTACGGCCCGTACCAATCCACGAAGTCCACGCCCGCCTGCGAGTACCCCGCAAAGTGCAGGGCCGTCGATGTCACCGACCCATCGCGAATCCACGACCGCTCGTACGTCCGCGACCCCGGCTGGATGCTCGGCCCATCGCGGTTGACCAGGATGTACCCGATCTGCGCGAGATACGTGCGCACGATCTCCGCGCCCATCTCGCCCGGAAGCTCGAGCCCCACCCCGCCGAGCAGCTCGCGCCACGTCGCCTCGCTCGCCTCGAGCGCCGCCCCCGCGTCCTGTACCCCCGCGTCCCGTGCCCACACAAACGAGCCCTCGCCCGGCACCAGCTCGTCGGCGATCCGCAGCACGAACCCGAACGACGCGCTCTCCCCCGGCATGAGCGACCAGTCGAACCCCATCACGCCCGACGCGAGCCCCTGCGCGTCGCGTGTGGTCGCGCTGACGGGCGCGTCACCCGCCAGCAGTCGGCCCACCACCTCGCCCGAATCGAACGCCGTCGTGCCCATGCGCGACGCCGGCTGCATCGCGCGGACACGCCGCCCGCCGTTGACCACCACCTCCGTCGAATCAATCTCGAGCGACTCGACCCACGCCCGCCCGCCGACCGTGTTCAGGAACTGCCACTGCGGCAGCACTTGCACCGGGCGGACCGCGAGCATCAGCTCGCCATCCGACCGCGCGTCGCCCGTGTTCGTCACCGTGTATCGAAGGATCGCCTCATCACCGATCGCGCACGCCTCGATCATGAGTTCGTGCCCCGCAGCCGACCACCGGACCCAGGGCAGTGGTAGGTGCCCGCCGCGCAGGCCCGTCTCCGCCGACGCGTCGGCCCACGTGATCAGCTCATCGCCCACGCGCAGGATCGGCTCGAGCCGAGGGCCCGCCTTGTACAGCTCCACCGCGCCCAGCTCCCCAACGAGCAGCTCGTAGCTCGAGTCCGGATCGCCCGCGGCCGTCCAGTTCGTCATCTCGCCCGAGAACATGCGAGGCCATGTCCCCCGCGGCGCGTCGGCCGCGAGCACCTCGAGAAACCCGTTGACGTCCCGCGCAAAGCCCAGGTCATGCACCGCGATCGCGCGCGTGCCCACAGCCCCGGCCGCGCGATCAGCCCGCACGCGCACCGCCGACGCCTCGGTCTCGCCCAGGAACATCGCCGACCGCCCCGCCGGCGTGGTCGTGCCCGCATCGCGCACCCGCCGCTCGACCCGCCAGACGCCATCTCGCCCCAGCGTTTCCAGCGTGAAATCGGTCGGCGACAGCCAGTCGATGGTGAGGCCCGCGAACTCCCTCGGCTCGCCGAAGTCGACCGTGAGCACCTCCCCCGACGCCCCGCCCCGCCACGCCAGTGCCGCCTCCGGCGGATACGCCGAACAGATGGAACCGCTTACATCCCCGCCCGAAGCAACAACGCTCGGGGTGCCGGTGTACGGCCGATCGGGCTCGATCGCCGTGATCCGAAAGTTGTCGATCTCGATCCATCCGTCGCCACCGCGGCCGGCAACCACCGCGATCTCGACCGCGCTAATCGCCTCGAGCGGCACGTTGTGCCCGCTGGGCCCCCACGCATACGTGAAGTGCCGACGCTTGCGCTCGATGCTCGTCCACTCGGTCGGGTACCGGTGGTTGAGCATGTTCACCCACCAAACGTCCTCGCCGCCGGGCACGCCGTCCTCGTCCGGGCCGACGAGCTTGATCTCAAGATTGTTCACGTCGAGGTCGGCCCGGTAGTCGAACGACACGACATAGTTCTCGGGCAACGCCATCGGCTCATCGAGCCGCACGATCCCGTACCCCGCGCCACCCGCGAAGTCGATCGTCGCGCGGATCGCGTCGC
>CAYQAD010000106.1:5604-8480 GCA_964415125.1 uncultured Phycisphaeraceae bacterium
CGCTCGGCGCCACCTGGACGACCACGCCCTCGGACCCCAGCCCGATCCAGCCCTCGCTCGCAAGCGCCGATCCCGATGGAAGCGCCGCGCACGTCACCCACGCCGCCAACCGTCCAGCGCACGTCCCAGCACGCAGCCCACCACATGTCCATGCCATGACCATGATCCTCCGAGAGCGTCGCGGCGGACCCGCCCGCGTTCGTCGCGAGGCCCGCGCCGTCGCGTGCCGCCAGTCTACCCCGCGGCGCTACCCTTCCCCGATGGCTGTTGCGCCGACCCAACCCGACGCCCCGCGCGCCGACGAGCCGGCCTCATCCCGGCTGATCGTCGTCAAGATCGGCAGCGGCGTCATCGCGCCGGGCGGCTCGCTCGATCGACCCGTCCTGCTCGACTTGGCCGCCCAGATCGCCCGCGCGCGTGCCGCCGGATCGCGCGTCGCGATCGTCTCCTCCGGCGCCGTCGCCTGCGGCATGCCCGCGCTGGGGCTCGCGGCCATGCCCACCCGCATCGTCGAGAAACAGGCCGCCGCCGCGATCGGACAGGCCATCCTGATCCGCGCGTGGGACGAGGCGCTGGATCCCGCGCGGACGTCGGTCGCGCAGGTCCTGCTCACCGCCGCCGACCTGGACGACAGGGCCCGCTTCCTCAACGCTCGCCACACCCTCGAGACGCTGCTCGCCCGGGGCATCGTCCCGATCATCAACGAGAACGACTCGGTCGCCCTCGACGAGATCCGCTTCGGCGACAACGACCGCCTCAGCGCCCTGGCCGCGATGTGCATCGGTGCCGACCGCCTGGTCATCCTCTCGGTCGCGCCGGGGCTGACCGACGCGGCCGGCGCGGTCGTGCCGAGCGTGGCCGATATCGCCGCCGCACGCGCGCACGTGCGTGGCGAGCGTTCGGGCACGGGCATCGGCGGCATGGCGACCAAGCTCGACGCCGCGGATCTCGCGACCGGCGCGGGCATCCGCGTCACCATTGCTCCAGGGCGCGAGCCCGCCGCGCTCTCCCGCGTGCTCGCTGGCGAACCGCTCGGGACGGACTTCCCGCCCCGCGCCCCCGCCGCGCCGGGCCGAAAGCGCTGGCTGGGCGCCACGACACATCCCGCCGGCACGATCACCATCGACGCCGGCGCCGCGACCGCCCTCACCCGCCGAGGCGCAAGCCTGCTGCCCAAAGGCATCACCGCCGTCACCGGTCCATTTGCACGCGGCGCGCCGATCCGCATCGAGGGGCCGAGCGGCGAGGTCGTCGCCCGAGGTCTGGCCGCCTACTCCTCCGACGAGCTCCACGCGATCATGGGCAGGCGCGCCAGCGACATCGAGGGCGTGCTGGGCTACGCCTACTGCGACGAGGCCGTGCACCGCGACGACCTCGTCCTCGCCCGCCCAAGCCCGCCGACCAGCGAGTAAATGCCTGCCGCACCCAGCGCCCACCAGACCCAGCGCCCACCAGACCCAACACCCACCGAAACCAGCCCCCGCCGAGACCAGCACCCACCCGCACGAGGCACGCCATGAGAGACGCCAACGCCGATGCATCCCGTTTCGCGGCGCTGACCGAGTCGGCCGCCGCCGCCCGATCGGCGTCGCGCGTTCTCGCGACGACCCCGTCGGCGACGAAGAACGCGGTGCTGCGCGACCTCGCCGGCGCCATCCTCGACGCCCGCGCCGACGTGCTCGACGCCAATGCGCGCGACATGGCCGCCGCCCGCGATGCGGGTCTTGCTGAAGCCAAGCTCCGTCGGCTCGAGCTCACCGCCAAAGGCCTCGAACAGATGGCCGAGGGCCTGAACCAGATCGCCGACCTGCCCGATCCCGTCGGCGCGGTCACGCGCGACGCGACCGTCCCCACGGGCCTCCGCGTCCGCAAGGTCCGCTGCCCGCTCGGCGTCGTCATGATGATCTACGAGGCCCGCCCCGGCGTGACGATCGACGCCTTCGCCCTCTGCTTCAAGGCCGGCAACGCCTGCATCTTGAAGGGCGGCCGCGAGGCGAGCGAGTCCAACACGGCCCTCGCCGCCATCGCACGCCGCGTCCTCACGCACCACAGCCTCCCCGCCCACGCCATCACCGCCATCACCAGCTCCGACCGCGACGCGATCAAGCACCTGCTCACGCTCGACGAATCCATCGACCTGGTCATCCCCCGCGGCGGCCGATCCCTCATCGACTTCGTCCACGAGCACGCACGCATCCCCACCGTCCAGCACTTCAACGGCGTCTGCCACATCTACGTCGCGCCCGACGCCGACCTCCCCCGCGCGGTCGAGATCTGCGCCACCGCCAAGACCAGCGCCCCCGCAACCTGCAACGCCGCCGAGTGCGTCCTCGTCGATCGCGCGATCGCCAAGGACTTCGTCCCCAAGCTCGCCGAGCGGCTCACGCGCGAAGGCGTCACCATCCACGCCGACGCGCACGCGCTCAAGCTCGCCGGGGGCGACCACGTCCTCTCCGCAACGGACGCCGACTGGGGCCACGAGTACCTCTCGCTCGATCTCGCGCTCAAGGTCGTCGCCGACATGGAAGAGGCGATCGCCCACATCGACGCCCACGGCACGCGCCACACCGAGGCGATCCTGTCGGCAAGCGACGACCGCATCGCCGACTTCACCTGCCGCGTCGACGCCTCCTGCGTCATCGCCAACGCCTCCACCCGCTTCAACGACGGCTTCCAGCTCGGCCTCGGCGCCGAGATCGGCATCTCCACGACCAAGATCCACGCCTTCGGCCCCATGGGCCTCGAAGAACTCACCACCCAACGCTTCATCGTCGAGGGGTCCGGCCAGGTGCGCTGACGCGCTTTGGTCAACGAGCCGCGACCGTGAGGGAGCGGTCCCCCGCCTACCGTCGCCCCGTGCCCACCGCTCCCGCAAC
>CAYQAD010000107.1:0-8419 GCA_964415125.1 uncultured Phycisphaeraceae bacterium
GACGCCATCGGCGTTGATCGTGGCGCAGGCGTGCAGGGCGTCGGGGTCGAGGCCGGGCGCGTGGAGCTCGAGGGCGATCGCGGTGTCGCCGGGGCGGATGGATCGGCTGAGCTGCGCGAGCACGTGGAAGATGGGGGTCTCGTAGACGAGGCCTGAATCAGTATCGATCATGATCGGTGCGCCGCAGAAGTTGCCGACATGGTTGGGGCCGCCCTGGGCGTCGAGGACGACGTTCCAATCGACCCAGCCGGCGACGCCCGCGTTGATGCTTCCGATGATGTTGCGGGCGTAGCGATGGACGGGGACGTACATCGGATGGTTCGCGCCGCCGCCGGCCCAGTCGGCGGTGTAGCCCCAGTCGGTAGCGTTGCGGTTCCACCAGAAGGCGTCGTTGTTGAACCAGCCGGACTCTTGCCAGCCGGCGGGGTCGGCAACGCCCGCGGGCGGCGCTTGCGTGCCGAGGTTGTCGATGCAGCCCTCGGTGTGGATGATCGGGAACTGCGGGTAGCGCTCGCGCACGGCCCTGATCTCGTCCTCGAAGACATCCACGGTGCTGCCGTACCAGTGGATCGCCATGCCGTGGACGAAGGGCGCGGTCTCGGGGTCGCCGAAGATCGCGTCGGCCCATGTCTGCATGTCGGGACGGTTCTGGTCGTAGATGAGGAGTTGGACCTCGCTCGGCCCAGGACCGTGCCCGCTGTCGCGGAGCGCGGGGCCGAGGTGCCGCTTGATGAACTCGTTCTGTGATTCGGCGGTGAAGTGCATGGACTCCCACGAGCCGCTGTTGCCGTGCGGCTCGTTGACGGGCGTGAGGCCCCAGACCTCGACGCCCGCGCGGGCGTACGCGTTGATGTAGTCGATGAGGAAGTCGGCGTAGGTCTGCTCGTGCTCGGGCAAGAGCGACCCGCCGGTGCCCTGCCAGTTGTTCGCGGGCGAGCCGGGCGTGAACCACGCGCCGGTGTCCTTCATCCAGGGCGGGGCGGTCCAGGCGGAGGCGATGAGTCGCGGCGGCTCGTCGCCCTGCGCCCGCTTGATCTCGGCGGCCTCCTGGATCATCGGCAGCAGGTCGTAGCTCGCGTCCTTGATGCCGGGGTAGACCGCGGGATCGAAGCCGGCGCTGTCGGGCGCGATGCTGAAGGTCGCGTCGGGGCTGTCCTGGTAGGAGTATCGGCCCTCGACGGAGAAGTCGCACGAGCCGATGTGCGTGCGCGTGAGGGTGAAGTTCGCGCCATCGGCACCGAAGATGCGCTGCATGACCTCGCGGCGTCGCTTGGGCTCGAGATGCGCGAGCACGAAGGCGGACGACTCGGTGAACGAGGACCCGATGCCGTCGATCGTTTGCTGCGGGCTCGCGGGGTCGATGACGATGCGCACGCCCGATGCTGACCCCTCGCGGAACGCGGCAATGGGCGACGAAGCTTGCTTCTGCCCGGCCTCGGAGGTGACGGTCACGTCGAGCATGCGCGGCGACGCGGCGACCGGCGCTGCGAGCGCGCCGGCGACGATCGCGGCAAGAAGAGCGTGTCCAGGCGTGTGGCTGATGATTCGGCGGGGGCTCATGCCCGATCGTATCCGGGCGCTGGGCGTTAGAACTTGTGAAGCGACGGCCGCTCCTTGGGCGGCGGAAACTTGCCGATGATTCGGGCGAGGCGGATGTCGTCCTGCTCGGTGATCTTGATGTTCATGCGATCGCCGGGAACGACGAGCACGTCCTCGCCGAGCCGTTCGACGAGCTGCGCGTCGTCGGTGCTCGACAGATCGCGCTGCTTGTACGCGCGGCGGAGCAGGTCGGCGGCGAAGATCTGCGGCGTTTGCACGCTGACCAGATCGGCGCGATCGACCGTTTCGACAATGGGCTGCACCGTTGGCGTCGCGGCGGCATCACCGAGGATCGCGGCGAGCGGGTCGCCGGCGCCATCTTCGCGGGGCGAGCCGACGCGCTTGAGCGTGTCGGCGACCGGCGTGCCGGGCACCACGGCGGGGTGGCGCTCGGCGGCTTCGAGCAATCGCTCGATGAGCTGGGGGCTGGTCACCGGGCGGGCCGCGTCGTGCACCGCGACGTGGGTCGCGTCGGCGGGGACGTGCTCGAGGGCGGCGGCGACGGTCTCGTAGCGGTGCTCGGCGCCGCCGCGGCAGGGCGTGGCACCGAGCAGGCCGAGGCGGTCGCCGTGGCGGAGCATGAAGGCGTCGTAGCGCTCGTCGTCGTGCGGGCCGGCGACGATGATGCTGGCAACGCGGGGCTCGGTGGTGAACAGCTCGACGGCGCGCTGGAGCACGGGCCGACCGCCGAGGTCTTCATCGAGCTTCGAGCGGGCGTCGGTGAGCAGATCGGCACCCCCCGCGAACCGGCGAGATCGGCCGGCGGCACAGACGATGACGGCGAGCTTCATTGGTTGAACGGTCATGGCGTGGGGAGCGTAGCGGCGGGATGCGGCCCTATGGTCGCGGGTGACCGCTCGCCGGCGTGGCGAGCGACGGAACCAACGACGCACCGACGAAGGCGTACGAGATTGGAGCGACACCGATGATGCAGGACGAGACCGCGGCTGCGGCGGACGCCCCCGCCGCGACCCCAGAGGAAGCCATCGCGAACAACGAGTTCGTCGAGGGCGCGATGGGGGCCTTCGAGGGCCTGACCGATGGCGACGTGACAACGACGGATCTCGTGGCGCTGTGGTCGTCGATCGGATGGCCGATCGCCAAGGCCTTGCTGCTGATCATCGCGGTGCTGCTGATCGCGGGCTGGGCAAAGGGCATCACGCGGCGGGCGCTGAACAAGGCGGGGCTTGAGATCACGCTCTCGCAGTTCCTCTCAAACCTGGTGCGGTGGATCGTGCTGTTGGTCGGCGCGGTGACCGTGCTGCAGACGTTCGGCATCGAGGCGACGAGCTTCGCAGCGGTCATCGCGGCGGTCGGCTTTGCGATCGGCATGGCCCTCTCGGGCACGCTCGGTCATGTCGCCTCGGGCGTGATGCTGCTGATCTTCAGGCCCTTCAAGGTTGGCGACGTGATCCGCGGCGCGGGCGTCTTCGGCACGGTCACGGAGATCGGCCTGTTCACGACGAACATCGATACGTTCGACAAGCGGCGGATCATCGTGCCCAACAGCAAGCTGTTCGACGACACGATCGAGAACGTGACGTTCCACGACGTCCGCCGGGCGGACGTGAGCGTGGGCACCTCGTACGACGCGGACATCGACGAGACGCGTGCGGTGCTCGAGCGGGTCGTGGCCGAGGTCGAGGGGGCGCGGCAGGACCCGGCACCGCAGGTGTTTCTCGGCGAGCTTGGCGGTTCGAGCATCGACTGGACGCTGCGCGTCTGGGCGCACGCGGACGACTTCTGGCCGATGCGTGAGCGGCTGATCCGCGACACCAAGAAGGCGCTCGAGACCGCGAACATTGGGATTCCGTACCCGCAGATGGACGTGCACATCGACGGCGCGATCCAGCGGTAACGCCGGTCGCTCGTGAATGAACAAGGGCCGCCCGCGCGATGCGTGGGCGGCCCTTTGTTGTTGTTGCGGCTGAGCCGGCTTAGCCGTTCTGGTTCTTCATCAGATCGCGGATCTCGGTGAGCAGCTTCTGGTCCATCGAGAGCTCGGGCGGGGCGGCGGGGGCTTCCTCTTCCTTCTTCTTCATCGCCTCGGTCGCCTTGTTCATCATGCGGATGACCATGAAGATCGCAAAGGCGATGATGAGGAAGTCGAGCACGTTGTTGATGAAGGCGCCGTAGTTGATGGTGACCGCGGCGACCTCTTCGCCGGTGTCGGCGTTGACCGAGGCCTCCTGGATGGTGACGGCGAGCTTGGCGAAGTCGACGCCGCCGAGCAGCATGCCGATGGGGGGCATGATCACGTCGGAAACGAGCGACGAAACGATCTTGCCGAACGCGCCACCGATGATGATGCCGACCGCCATATCGACGACGTTGCCACGCATTGCGAAGTCTTTGAACTCACCGATGAGACCCATGGGACTGCTCCTCTGGTTTGTGTTGGTGTTTGGGTGTGTTTGCAGGCCGAGTGGTCCGCTCAACAGGGGAGGCCGCGTGTAACGCGATTGCGACCAAGGGGCGAGGATAGCGTCGGCGATGGTCCGAGAACACATCCCCGTCGGGCCTGACGAACCAGAGCGAGGGTTTGGGCGTAGAGTGGAAGCCCGCGGGCCGATGCTCCGGGCGCTCTTTGGCAGGTAGGGATTTCACGAACGCCCGAGCGGGTTTGCCCGCTGCGGGCGGATTTGGGGCCGATCGGTTTCGACCGGGCAGGATCGTGTTTCGTGGTGGCGCGTCGAGGGGCGTGCTGGCCTCGTAAAAAGCACGCACCACTTATGACTGCCGAACCGCAGTACGCACTCGCCGCGTAATTTTCGCGACGGCTCACCCACCTGACGTCCGATGGGGTGGGTGAGCACGATCATCGGGCTGGCACTCGCGCGGCGCAACCGGGCGTGGGTGTGAGGAGGTTCACCGGGTGCTGGGTTTCGGGATGGCTGTCGCTGGCCGACCCCGACGCCGAGACTTAAATCAGCGACTACACGCGTAGAAGCTGCGGGACCGCTGCCACGGGACGGGGGTTCGATTCCCCCCGGCTCCACTCCAAATCAAACACGCCGCGACGTCTGACGTCGCGGCGTGTTTTCGTTGCGTCGCTTGCGCTCGCGCGTCGTGCTGCGACCGCGCTCGGCGACAAGGCGTTGTGGGGCGCGGGGGTTTGTGGTTGACTCACGCCTATGGACCCGTTGCATCTGTATCGATATCTCACGCTGGCGCGCGAGCGCGTGTTCGGCTGGGTCGAGGGGCTGTCGGACGCGGACTATCGGCGTGAGCATGACATTGGGCTTCGCTCGCTTGCGCGCACGCTGCACCACATGAAGGCTGCGGAGTGGGCGTACGTCGAGCGGATCGGGGGGAAGACCGGGCCGCTCGATGGGATCGCTGCGGAGAACGACCCGGACGTCTCGTCGGCGGGCGCGATGGGCTTCGATCGGCTGCGCTCGACGTGGACAGCCCAGGCCGAGGCGACGATGCGGACGCTCGAGGCGGTGTCGGACTGGTCGAGCCCGGTGGTGCGTGAGACGACGTGGGAGGGCCGGGCGTACCGATACTCGGCGTCGGCGGACGACTTCTTCGCGCAGCTGGTCATGCACGAGGTGCACCACCGTGCGCAGGTGCTCTGCATGCTCCGCGGGCTCGGCGTGGAAGTTGGGGACGTGGACTACAACGAGCTCATGTGGCCCGAGATCACGCCGACCGAATGATCCTGGCGTCCAAGGCAATGCGGTAGTCTGGGGCGATGACCTGCACGATCGCTCGCTGTGTGCTGCTCGCAATCACAATGGCGTTGGCCAACGGGTGTGGCGTTGGCGTGCAGCCGTTGATGCCTACGCCTGCGGTGTTCTCCGAGGCTGGCGCGCTGCCGCTCGCGGATGTGCCGCCCGAGCGGCAGTGGACGCCTCGGCGCGTGTTTTATGCGACCACGCGCGAGCGCACGCAGGACAAGCAGCGTGTGGACTATGGAAACCGCGTCGCCAACCAGGTGTCGATGGGCATGGCGATCATCGGGTTCGGCGACCTCGGAACAACGTGGGACGACCTCGACACGGCCTCGCGAGAGAATCCGCGCGAGCGCGAGTTGGACCTTGAGTTCTCTGGGGTGGTCGAGACCTCCAGGGTCAGCGTCGCGGATGTTGGCGACGGGAGGAACGAGGTCGACGAGACGGGCTGGCTCCGGCGAGCGTTCGATGATTCCATAGAAGAGACGAAGAGCGGCAGCGTGCTGATCTTCGTGCATGGCGCGAAGGTCAACTTTTACAACGCGTGCGCATTCGCGGCACAGCTCGATCACTTCATGGGGCGCGACACGACGCCAGTGGCATTCAGTTGGCCGACGCGGCAGAACATCGTTTCATACGGCATCGGCGGCGATGTGCAGCGCGCCTACGAGGCCGCACCGGCGCTGGCGATGCTCATTGAGATGATTGCGGAGCGCAGCCCGGCGACACGCATCGACATCGTGTGCTGGAGCGCGGGGGCCCGCGTGACGTCACGGGCGCTCGATGTGCTTGCGCAGCGGACGCCCGGCGAGGCTCGCAAGGATCTTCGGATCGGCACCGTGTACTTCGCGGCGGGCGATGTGCCGCGAAAGGAGTTCATCCCGCTGCTGCCCGACATCCACGACCTCTCCGACCGCGTCGTCGTGAGCGTCTCGTCCAACGACTCGGCACTCCGCGGCGCGAGCACGTTCATGGGCGGGGGCACTCGGATCGGACAAACCGGCGGCACCATCGACGAGAAAGACTCCGCGATGCTCGCCTCGCTCGAGCGGCTGGAGATCGTCAACGTCTCACTCGGCAGCGACGAGCGCGGGTTTGACATTACGGGGCACAGGTACTGGTTCGACCACCCGTGGGCGAGCAGCGACCTGGTGGTTGCGGTGTCCACGGGACTCGCAGCGGCGGATCGCGGGCTGATCGGATCGGAGCACAAGGCGATTTGGGCGTTGCCCGCGGACTATCCGGCGCAGTTGCGTGAGGACCTGAGGCGCTTGGGCAGGCTCCAGCCAGAGCCGCGATGACGCCGACTTCGGTACTCTCGGCGACGAGAAACGACGGCAATCGCCTCCCTATAGAGGACAACTGCATCCAGATACGATATCATCTCTCGGCTGGCGGCTTCGGTCGCGGACTGTGCGGGTCTTCGGATGACTCGGCAGACCCGCACGAGGGATTGACTGGCCTCGCATGATGGAGGATTCCGATGTCCACGACCACCATTGCCTGTCCGCCCGAAGCCACCAACGCCGAGTTGACCGCCTGGGTCGATGAGATGGTCGAGCTGCTCAAGCCCGATGGGGTCCACTGGTGCGATGGCTCGCAAGCCGAGTACGACCGCCTCTGCGACGAGATGGTCGCGGGCGGCACGTTCATCAAGCTCAACGAAGAGAAACGGCCCGGCTGCTATCTCGCCCGAAGCCACCCGAGCGACGTGGCGCGTGTTGAGGACCGGACCTACATCTGCTCGCTTTCCAAGGGCGACGCGGGCCCGACCAACAACTGGATGGCGCCGCGGGAGATGAAGGCGATCCTCGCGAAGAAGTTCGACGGCGCGATGAAGGGCCGCACGCTGTACGTGATCCCATTCAGCATGGGCCCCGTGGGGTCTCCGATCGCGCACATCGGCGTGCAGATCACCGACTCGCCGTACGTCGTCGTGAACATGCGGATCATGACGCGCATGGGCACGAACGTGCTCGAGGCGCTGGGCAGCGACGGCGAGTTCATCAAGTGCTTGCACTCGGTGGGTATGCCGCTCGAGCCCGGGCAGGCCGACGTCGCCTGGCCCTGCTCGCCCGACCCGAAGGACAAGTACATCGTTCACTACCCCGAGGAGCGATCGATCTGGTCGTACGGCTCTGGCTACGGCGGCAACGCGCTGCTCGGCAAGAAGTGCTTCGCGCTGCGCATCGCCTCCTCGCTCGCCCGCGAGCAGGGCTGGCTCGCCGAGCACATGCTCATCACGGGCGTGAAGAACCCGCAGGGCGAAAAGACGTACGTCGCCGCGGCCTTCCCGAGCGCGTGCGGCAAGACCAACTTCGCGATGCTCGTGCCGCCCAAGGCGTTCCAGGACGACGGCTGGGAGGTCACGTGCGTGGGCGATGACATCGCCTGGATCAAGCCCAGCGCCGATGGGCAGATCTACGCGATCAACCCCGAGGCCGGCTTCTTCGGCGTCGCGCCCGGCACCAACTACAAGACGAACCCCAGCGCCATGACCTCGATCGAGAAGAACACGATCTTCACGAACGTGGCGCTCACCGACGACGGCGACGTCTGGTGGGAGGGCATGGACGGCGAGCCGCCCGCCCACGCGATCGACTGGAAGGGCAACGACTGGACGCCCGCGAGCGAGGAGAAAGCGGCGCACCCCAACTCGCGCTTCACGGCTCCGCTCGATCAGTGCCCGTGCGTGGACGATCGCTACGACGATCCGAACGGCGTGCCGATCTCGGCGTTTATCTTCGGCGGGCGCCGCAGCACGACCGTGCCGCTGGTGTACCAGGCCTTCAACTGGTCGTTCGGCGTGTACACGGCGGCGACGATGGGCTCGGAGATGACGGCCGCGGCGTTTGGCAACATCGGCGCGGTCCGGCGCGATCCGCTCGCGATGCTGCCCTTCATCGGGTACCACATGGGCGACTACCTCGGACACTGGCTGGACTTTGGCCGGCGCATCCCGAACCCGCCGCGGGTGTTCAGCGTGAACTGGTTCCGCAAGAACGAGAAGGGCGAGTTCCTGTGGCCCGGGTTCGGCGAGAACATGCGCATCCTCAAGTGGATCGTGGGCCGGGCGAAGGGCAAGTCCGCGAGCACGGAGAGCCCGCTGGGCTGGATGCCGCAGTACGACGACATCGACTGGC
>CAYQAD010000108.1:0-870 GCA_964415125.1 uncultured Phycisphaeraceae bacterium
GCCAAGCTGACCGGCGGCGTGGCGATCATCAACGTCGGCGGCGCGACCGAGGTCGCGATGAAGTCCAAGAAGGACCTCGTCGACGACGCCCTGCACGCGACGCGTGCGGCTGCCAAGGAGGGCTACGTGCCCGGCGGCGGCGTGGCGCTGCTGCGTGCCCAGGCGGCGGTGCTCGAGGCGAAGAAGAAGGCCAAGGGCGACGAGAAGCAGGGCTTCGACATTGTTGCCGCGGCGATGGAGGCCCCGTGCCGCCAGATCGCGGAGAACGCTGGGTTCGACGGCGATCTGATCGTGGACAACGTCAAGCAGGACGAGGGCGCGATGGGCTTCAACGCCGCGACCGGCGACTACGTCGACATGGTCAAGGCGGGCATCATCGACCCGGGCCTGGTCGCCAAGAGCGCGCTGATTCACGCGGCGTCGGTGTCGGGGCTGATGCTCACGACCGACGTGCTCATCGCCGAGCTCAAGGACGACGCCGAGCCGACGGCCGCGGCGACGGCGTAAGAACGAGAGTTTCCCGTGTGCGTCGTGGAAACGCGACGCACACGCTTCGGACCAACGCAAGGACGCAACCCCCGCATGCCCACCACGCGCGACTACTACGAGGTGCTCGGCGTCGAGAAGACGGCCGATGCCGATGAGCTCAAGCGGGCGTATCGCCGGCTGGCGATGAAGTACCACCCGGATCGGAACCCCGACGATGCCGACGCGGAGGCCGCGTTCAAGGAGGCGGCCGAGGCCTATGAGGTCTTGTCGGACAGCGACAAGCGGGCGCGGTACGACCAGTTCGGGCACGAGGGTTTGCGCGGTGCCGGTGCCGCGGGGCACGACTTCTCGCGGATGGATCCCAACGACATCTTCTCGATG
>CAYQAD010000108.1:880-8376 GCA_964415125.1 uncultured Phycisphaeraceae bacterium
TGGTGGCATGGGCGGCGGCCGGGGCCGGCGCGGCGTGGCTCGCGGGTACGACCTCGAGACGCAGGTGTCGATCGATCTGAAAGATGTGCTGCACGGCTGCGAGCGCGAGGTCGAGTTCACGCGGCTGGACGTGTGCGAGACGTGCACGGGCAGCGGCGCGAAGCCCGGCACCGAGCCGATCACGTGCACGACGTGCGGCGGGCAGGGCAAGGTGCAACAGCAGGGGCTGGGCGGCATGTTCCGCATGGTCACCGCGTGCCCGCAATGTCAGGGCCGGGGCACGATCGTGAAAGAGCGCTGCGACTCGTGCCGGGGCAAGGGTCGCGTGCCCAAGAAGCGGAACATCACCGTGAAGATCCCGGCGGGCATCCGCGATGGGCAGGCGGTGCGGATTCCGGGCGAGGGCGAGCCGCCGCCGCCCGAGATGAGCCCGGCGGGCGAGGGCATGCGGGGTGATCTGCACGTGGCGGTGCGCGTCGAGGAGCACACACTGTTCGTGCGTGAGGATGACCACCTTGTGCTGGAGATGCCGGTGTCGTTCACGCAGGCGACACTCGGCGCAGAGGTCGAGGTGCCGACGCTTGATGAGCCCGAGACGCTGACGCTGCCCAAGGGCACGCCGCACGGCAAGCTGTTCCGGCTCTCGGGCAAGGGGCTGCCGAACCTTCGCAGCGGCCGGCGTGGCGATCTGGCGGTGATCGCGAAGATCGAGATTCCGACGAAGCTCTCGGCGAAGCAGGAGGAGCTGTTGCGGGCGTACGCGGATACGGAGGATCACCGCGTGCTGCCCGAGTCGCACGGCTTTATGAAGAAGATCAAGGATTTCCTCGGCGGCTAAGAAACTGAACGTTGCCGACCTGCCGACCGGAGCACGACCATGACGAGCGCGACGAACCCAGAGCACGACGACCGCATCGAAGATGTTGCGGCCGGTGAGCGTGATGAGACGCCCGAGAGCGATGCGAGCGAGGCCGCATCAGAACTGACGCCCGAGCAACGCATCGAGCAGCTCGAGGGCGAGCTCGCGGAGATGGAAAACAAGTATCAGCGGTCGCTCGCGGACTTTCAGAACTACCAGCGGCGTGCGGCGCGAAGCGAGCAGCAGGCGCGCACGCACGGCGCCGACCGCGTGCTCGCGAGCATCATCCCGGTGCTCGATCACTTCGATCACGCGCTCAAGATCGATCTCGCGACGGCCACGCCCGAGCAGGTCGCCGCGGGCGTGCGCGTGATCCAGGACGAGCTGGTCAAGGCGTTGACGACCCACGGCGTCGAGCAGCTCGCGCCGCAGCCGGGCGAGGAGTTCGACCCGAATCGGCACGAGGCGCTGATGCGTCAGCCCGCGGGCGAGCACGCGCCGGGCAGCGTGGTGCAGCTGCTCCAGCCGGGCTACGCCGTGGGCGAGCGCGTGATCCGGCCCGCGAAGGTTGCGGTTGCCGAGGGAGACAGCTGAGATGCCGACGTACGACTATCGGTGCAACGCGTGCGACCACGAGTTCGAGCTGTTCCAGTCGATGAGCGCCTCGCACAAGCGCAAGTGCCCCGAGTGCGGGAAGAACGCGCTGGAGCGGCTCATCGGCACGGGTGCGGCGGTGATGTTCAAGGGCTCGGGGTTTTACGAGACCGACTACCGCAGCGAGTCGTACAAGAAGGCCGCCAAGGCCGACTCGGATGGCGGCGGCGCGTTCAAGGGCGAGTCCGCGGGCGGCGATAGCAAGTCGGCGTCGAGTGCCGAGGCGAAGCCGGCCAAGGCCGCCGCGAAGGCCGACAAGCCCGCGTCCGCGCCCAAGCCGAAGAAGGCCGCCGCGAAGAAGTCGGGCGCGTGAAGCTGCTCGGGCACGGCATCGACGTGGTCGAGGTCGATCGGCTCGCGGCGTCGCTGGATCGGCAGGGCGATCGGTTCCTGGAGCGGGTCTACACGGCCGGCGAGGTCGCATATGCGGACGCGAACCCGAAGCGGCGCGTCGAGCATCTCGCGGCACGATTCGCGGCGAAGGAGGCCGCGATGAAAGCGCTCGGCACGGGCTGGACGCGGGGCGTTGCGTTCACGGACTTCGAGGTGGTGCGCGACGCGGCCGGGGCGCCGTCGTTGCGGGTGTCGGGCGCGGCGGCGGAGATCGCGGCAGAGCGGGGCATCTCGGTGTGGTCAGTCTCCCTCTCGCACACCCGAGGGGTCGCGGTCGCCAGCGTGCTGGCGCTCGGTTGAGGTCGGACCCGCGGCCTTGCGTTGCTCGGCGACGAGCGGCGCGAGTTCGGTCGTCCAGAGCTCCCGCCATGCGGCGACGTCGTAGCCGAGCGTGTTGGTCGGTCGCCCGAGCAGGCTCGAGGTCATGCGGAAGAGCACGCCGTGGACCTCGCTTCGCACGGTGACGATCACCGCGTCACCTACGCGCAGCAGCGTGCCCTCGGTGATGACGGCGATCTGCGGGTCGAAGGCGACCGCGCTGTCGGCGACCACGGGGTTGAGGTCCGCGACGTAGGCGGTCTGCGTGCCGACCATGATCCACGCGCGATCACCCCGGCGCCGGGTCGGCTGCGCGCGGCCGACCTGTGCCTCGATCAGCAGCGGGATGAGCTCGACAAGGGCGAGCGACTCGGTGAGCAGCGCCGCCTGCGTCACGGTTTCGGCGTCACCCTCGGCCAGCGACGCGGCGATCACACCCAGCGCCGGGCGGCCGATGGGCTGGCTGCCCGCGACCAACGCGTCGGCTGCGCGGCGGGCGAGCTCTTGGTCGGGCGCGTGGATCGCGGCCCAGGCGAGGGCGGCGCGGGCGTCGTCGTTGTCCTGCTCGGCGAGGTGGGCGGCGAGGGTTCGGGCGACGTCGTCGCCGGCGGTGCCGAGCACGTCGAGCAGCGGGGCGTACTGCCAGGGCTGGGTGAAGGCGCGGAGCTTGGCGAGGCCGACCTGGCGGCGCTCGATGTCGCGGGTCCGGAAGTGCTGGCCGTTGATGCGGCGGAGATCGCGCTCGAAGGCGATCTCGCGGCGGCGCGCGGCCCGCTCGGCTTCGCGCTGCGCGTGCAACTCGGCCCGCCGGCTGGTGGGCTTTGGCGCGGGGGTGTTGTCCGTGGCTGCTGCGGCGGTCGCGGGTGGTGGTGGGGCTGATGGCGTCGGCGCGGCGTGGACCCGGGGCGCGAGGCCCGTGGAGACGATGATGGTCAGTGCGCAACGCTTCATACGGACTCCGACGCGTGGGTGAAACCGGGGTTCCCGCGGGCAGTTAGAGTACCGCGGCGTGCCGACCGCTCGGGCGGCGCGGGGTGAGCAATCGGAGGTCTATCTATGTCGGTGCACTGGCCCATCGTTCGTCGTTTGTTGCGGTCGCCTTTGCGGGCGAGCGTGATCGATGAGGTGCGGTCGTACCGCAACATCGAGCTGCTGGTCGCGTCGATGCACGTGGCGGCGGAGGTCGAGCGTCGCTCGTCGCGGCAGCACGTGGGTGTGATGCTGCCGTCGAGCGGGGCGTTTCCGTTGTCGGCCCTCGGCGTGTGGAGTCTCGGCCGGACGGTGGTGCCGCTGAACTTCCTGCTCAAGCCCGCGGAGCTCCAGCACGTCGTCGACGACGCGGGGCTCGATGTGATCGTCACCGCCACGCCCATGCTCGAGTACCTGGATCAGCCGCCAAAGGTCGAACGGATGATCTTGCTCGACGAGATCAACATGAAGTCGGTGCCCGACCCGCGCTGGCCCAAGGGCGCGGACGACGACGATCTGGCGGTGCTGCTCTATACGTCGGGCACGAGTGGCAAGCCCAAGGGTGTGATGCTCTCCCACGCGAATCTGCAGGCGAACGTCGACCAGTGCATGAACTGGGTCAAGTTCGGGCCGAGCGACACGATCCTCGGCGTGCTGCCGCAGTTCCATTCGTACGGCCTGACGGTGCTGACGCTCTTTGCGCTCCAGGCGGGTTGCAAGACGGTGTACTCGCCGCGGTTTGTGCCGCAGCGGATTCTGAAGCTGTTCCGCGAGCACAAGCCGACGATCTTCGTGGGCATCCCGAGCATGTACACGGCGCTGCTTGCGCTGAAGGACGCGAAGCGTGAGGACTTCGCGAGCATCCGCTACGCGGTGTGCGGCGGGGAGCCGTTGCCCAGAGACACGTACGAGCGGTTTCGCGAGCGATTCGGCGTGACGATCAATGAGGGGTACGGCCTGACCGAGACGGCGCCGGTGACCAACTGGTGCCGACCGGGCGAGGGGCACCTGGGCACGGTGGGCATGCCGCTGCCCGGGATCGACCAGCGCATCATCGACATCGAGACCGGCGCGAGCCTGCCAGCAGGGCAAGAAGGTGAGATCAGGCTCAAGGGGCCCAACGTCATGCGCGGGTACTACAACCTCCCCGAGGAGACCGCCGCGGTCTTCGACGACGCCGGCTTCTTCCGCACCGGCGACATCGGCATGTTCGACGAGAACGGGTTCCTCTCAATCACGGGCCGACTCAAGGAGATGATCATCGTGGGCGGCGAGAACGTCTTTCCGCGCGAGGTGGAGGAGGCGCTCAACGCGCACCCCAGCGTGCATGCCTCGGGCGTGATCGGCGTGCCGGACCCCGTGCGGGGTGAGGTGATCGCGGCGTTCGTGGAGCTCGACGAGGGGGCCGCTTTCGACGAGGGCGAGCTCAAGGCGTGGTGCCGGGAGCGGATCGCGGGGTACAAGGTCCCCCGATCGGTCTATCAGCTCGAAGCCCTGCCCCGGAATCCGACGGGCAAAATCCTCCGGCGCGAGCTCAAAGACCTGATCCCCGCGGCGTCGGCAGCCGGCGCAGCCGACGGTTAACCTCCTGCGATCGCTCGCGACAATCGAAGGCGCGACGCGCACACACGACATCACCCACGGACGGAGCAACCCATGGACCTCTACATCGATACGGCCAACATCGACGAGATCAAGAAAGCGAACGACCTCGGCGTGCTTGATGGCGTCACGACCAACCCCTCGCTGATCGCCAAGGAGGGTGTGGATTACGGCAAGCGGCTCGAGGACATCTGCAAGGTGGTGGACGGCCCGGTTTCGGCGGAGGTCATCGCGACCGAGTACGACAAGATGCTCGTTGAGGGCCGGGATCGCGCGAAGATCGCGGACAACATCGTGGTGAAGCTGCCATCCACGGTCGATGGCTTGCGGGCTTGCAAGACGTTTAGCGATGAGGGCATCCGGACGAACCTGACGCTGTGCTTCCAGCCGTTGCAGGCGCTGATGGTGGCAAAGGCGGGCGCGTTTCTCGTCAGCCCGTTCATCGGGCGGGTCGATGACATCGGCGAGGACGGCATGGAGCTGATCCGCCAGATCCGGCAGATCTATGACAACTACGGCATGCCGACGAAGATTCTCGCGGCGTCCGTCCGGCACACCAACCACATGCTGCACTGCGCGCTGGTGGGCGCGGATGTCGCGACGGTGCCGATGTCTGTGATCGAGTCGATGATGAAGCACCCGCTGACGGACATCGGGCTCAAGAAGTTCCTCGAGGACTATGCCAAGGCGTTCGGCGGCTGAGCCGTCGGGGCGGGTGCGTTGCTCAGGCGACCTCGAAGGTGAACTCGACCTCGACAGGGGCGCCGAGCGGCAGCGAGACGCAGCCGACGGCGGCGCGTGCGTGCTTGCCCGCCTCGCCGAAGACCTGGTGCATGAAGTCGCTGGCTCCGTTGGCGATGGTGGGGTGCGCGGTGAAGTCCGGGCCGCAGGCGACGAATGCGCCGAGGCGAACAACGCGGCGGATGCGGTCGAGGCTGCCGAGTTCGGCCTTCGCGGCCGACAGCGCGTTGATCGCGCACAGCCGGGCGCACTCGACCGCCTCGTCGATGGACACCATGTCGGGCACAGGCCCGGTCGCCCGGAGGGTGCCTCCCGCGATGGGGATCTGGCCGGCGACGATGAGAAGGTCGCCCGTCCGGACGCACGGCACGTACGAGGCCACCGGTTTCGGCGGCTTCGGGAGGGTGATTCCCAGGGCTTCGAGGCGCTTTTCGATCATCGGAATGCCTTTCACGACCCAAACATCTGGCCGATTCGGAACCGCCCCGCTTGACACGCGGACCGTATCACGTAGCGTATCGCGTCGCGAGAGCGACTGGTAAGCGCGTGGGCCGACGATAGACCCATTGCACATGCCCTCATCCGCGGCCTGAGTGCCGCGACCTGATGACGGTCGAGCCCACCCCCTTACCGACATCCTGATCGCCCGCGAGGCGGCATCTGGCGAGTGTTCGTCGTTCTGCTTCCTCGGCCTAGGGCATGTCGTGCGGCGTTGGGCGTGTGCCCATCTCGCCGCGTGGGTTCATCGTATTTGCCCCGCTGCGCATCGTGCGCAGGTTGGGGCACGCCGGCCGCGTGAGCGAAGCGTGGGTCGGCGGAGTCATCAGGAAGGTTCGCACCATGTTGAAGACGCTCAATAGCAAGAAGCGCAAGGGTGGTTTCACCCTTATCGAGCTGCTGGTGGTCATCGCGATCATCGCGCTGCTCATCGGCATTCTCCTGCCCGCCCTCGGCAAGGCCCGTCAGGCTGCTCGCCAGCTGAAGGACTCGACCCAGGTCCGCGGCATCCTGCAGGCGCTCGTCGTGTACGCCGGCAGCAACAACGACAACTACCCCCGTCCGTCGACGCTCGATCCGGTCACCAACACCAACCAGGGCAACACGGTCGCGGCGGCCAACTCGCGCGAGAAGGACACCACCCGCAACATCTTCTCGATCCTCATCGCGGGCGGCTCGGTGCCCCCGGAGATGCTCGTGAGCCCCTCCGAGGCCAACGGCTCGATCCGTGTCTACGAGGACTACCAGTTCGACCGGCCCGAGGCCGCGGTCAACCGCGACCGTGCCCTGTGGGACCCCGCGTACAAGGCAACCCCCAATGACAACGACGACGCCGCCTGGGTGAACACCACCCCGACCAACTCGTCGTTCGACTACGAGAACGAGGGTGCGTTCTCGTACGCCCACTCGGCCCCGCTTGGCAATCGCCTCGCCCGCTGGTCGAACTCGTTCTCCGCCACCGAGGCCTCGCTCTCGAACCGTGGCCCGGCGTATGCGGTCCTCGCTGCCAACTCGACCGAGAAGCACACGCTTCTGACGGACGGCGGCACCGCCAACGGCACCACGCCGCTCGGCGAGAGCTCCATCACCCTCCAGATCCACGGCGCTCGCAACTCGTGGGCCGGCAACATCGGCTACAACGACAACCACGTCGACTTCTCGAACGATCCCGCCCCGAGCCAGGTCACGTGGACCTTCTCCAACATCGCTCAGGCCCAGGATCGCAACCAGCCCGACAACATCTTCGTCAACGAGGATGACCGCACCCGCCAGTCGCGTGACCCCTCGGGCGGCACGCTGACGCTGGATCCGAACAACGACTGGCGCAACGCCTACCTGCGTTCGTACTGGCAGGTCTCCACGGCTGGTTCCTTCAACACCATCAGCTACTACTTCGACTAAGCCTGCCGAATCTCGCTCGTGTGCCCGGCACTCGAGCGAAACCGTGCAACACGCAGCGGGC
>CAYQAD010000109.1:0-8374 GCA_964415125.1 uncultured Phycisphaeraceae bacterium
CGTCGGCGACGGCGGTGAAGCTCGATGCCTTCTCGATCAGGCCGGCCTGCGTGTCGCGCGAGTAGCCGGTCATGAAGACCGCGTAGTTGACCGCGACGACGGCGATGAGCACGACGACGGCGGTGCCGATGATCTTGGTAGAAAGGCCGAGGCCACGCTTCTTGTTCGAGTCCATAGTGCCACCTCCGGCCGGCAGCATCGCCGGCATTGGGGTGGCATCGGTCCGTCATACGCAGGTGTAAAGGCTGGGAGGGGTTTTTGTCGCCCGCTCTGGGGATTCGGCGTTCGGGTGCGTGCCTTTGGCGTGTTATCCGCGGGGCCTGCGGGTCCATTCGAGGGACGGATCGAGCACGGTGATGGCGGCGTTGTCGAGGAGCTGGGTCGCGAGGCGCTCCATCGCGAGGCGCTCGCGGCGGGTGCGGAGGTCGCGCTCCAGCTGGCTGGTGGTCTGGCTCAGGGACCGGCCGGTGGGCGGGATGCGCTGCTCGACGAAGATGAGGGCGTAGGCGTCGGGGAGGGCGACGACGGGAGAGAGGCTGCCGGCGGAGAGGCGTGAGACGGCCTGGCCGATAGCGCTGGGGTAGGCCGGGTCGACGGTGCTTATCGGCTCGATGAGGCCTCCGGCGGCGGCGCTCTGATCGGTGGACTCTTCCATCGCGGCGGAGGCGAAGGCGACGCGGAGCGCGTCGCCCGTGAGCCCGGCGAGCTGTCGGCGGACGGCCGAGGCCTCGCGCTGGGATGCGGTGGTGAGCAGGCGGATGCGGTAGCGCTCGCCGTGGTTGATCTGGTGGGCCAGTTCGATGTCCGCGGGCGAGATCGAGACGCGGTCACGGACGAGCGCGCGGAGCTTGGCGTTGCGGGCGAGGGTGGCCTGGAAGCGGGCGGGCCCGAGCCCGAGGGCGCGGCGCATGTCGGCGACGACGGCCTCGGTGGTGGCGCCGCGGCCGGCAACGTTCTGGCGGAGCACGTCGACGAACTCGTTGTACTCCGCGTCGATGTCGCGCTTGGAGACGGAGACGCCCGCGGCTGACAGCTCGCGGTCGAGGAGACGGTCGAGCAGTGCCTCGTCGAGCGCGGCCCGGCCGGCGGCTTCGGCGAGGTAGGGGTGGAGATCGCTCCAGGGGATTGGTGTGCCGTTGAGCACGACGGGTGCTCGGCCGGCGGCGGGGGTGGGGCGGGCCTGCCCCGCGTCGATGCGGCGCTCGGCGCGCTCGACGCCTCGCAGGGCGCTGTCGCGGTCGGACTGCCATGCTGAGGTGTCGGTGGGGGCCGACGAGCAGGCGGCGAGGGCCGATGCGAGGGCCGAGGCGAGGGCCGATGCGAGGGCGGGGCGGATGGCGGTGCTCGTGATTGCCCGCCGATAGCGTGTGCAACGGGGTTGCGGGCTGGGCGTTGAAGCCTTGGGCGAGCGGATTGGAGTGAAGGCATGGGCACGAGCGCGGACGGCGGTGGCGAAGCGGGCGACGGGGCCGGGCGCGGCGATGGCGTCGTTTCTGGTTTCAGGCGTGGGCGTAGGCGTGCGCGTGGGCATGGGCGTGGGGATGTGCATGGGGCGGATGGTACGTCGACCGCGGCGGGGCTCAGCCGATGCCGGGGCGGCGGGGTGGTCTGTCCGTACTGCGGCGCGGAGGGGCAGTCGACCGGCGCGTCGGTGGGGCGGTGCGGCCGATGCCGGGGCCGATTGGATGAGGCGTCGGTCGCGGCGTCCCGCGCGGACATGGGGCCTTGGGCGATCGCGAGCCGGCCCGAGCTGCCCGGTGCTGCGATGGCGACCATGGTGACGCTGGTTGAGCGGGGCGAGCTCGAGCCCGAGTCGGTCGTGCGGGGCCCCGGGACGGGCTGGTGCTGGCGCTACGCGGCGGACGTGCCGGAACTCGCGTGGGCATTCGGCTTTTGCCACGCCTGCCGGGGCGGCGTGCAGGTGGAGATGCTGCGGTGCCCGTCGTGCGGGGCGGGGTGCGCGTCGGCGGCGGGACTCGAAGAGGGCGCTGGTGGTCTTGGTGTTGAAAGGACCGGTCGGCGACGCGCGGGGCGCGGGCGGTCCCTGCTTGCGGCGGGCGGCGTCGGGGCGTGTCTTGGGGCGGCGGCGGTCGGGCTGATGCTCTGGGGCAGCGGACTGGGTGGTGTACTGGGTGGCGGATTGGGCGGCGGCTTGGGTGGCGGGAGGTCGCCCCATGCGGCGAGCGATGGTCGGGTCTCGACGCGCGACGCGGTGGACCGTGTGCCGGGGGCTGATGGCAGCGAAGGGCCCGGAGCTCCGGGGAGCCGTGCTTATGGTGATGGTGATGGAGCAAGGGCGTTCGGGACGCCCGACGCGTCGGGCGGCGGGGCTGACGGGTTCACGGTGGACGAGTGGTCGGCGCTCGCTGGGCTGGCGGACCGTCTCGTGGCGGGGGAGAACGTGTCGGAAGCGGATGTGCCCGCGCGGTGGCGGGCGTCGGCCGCGGCGATCTCGGCGGTGGATCGGCGGGCGGCGGCATGGGGCATGTTGCCATAGGTGGGTGGCTTGGCGGTCCCATGGGCGGGGGCGTCTGGCGGCTTGGGCGGCGCGATGGGGGCGGTCGTCCCACCCCGGTTTAGGCACCTGTCGGCACGGCGTGCCCGTGGAAACCGCGGGTTTGGTCACAAAGTTGTGGCGGTGACGGAACCGCGGGCTGCGGCGGGCGAAGCAATGGGATGAGGCTTTGTGCCTATCGGCCCGCTGCAAAGCAGACGCAAGCGTCTGGAAATGGGCGGGTTGGATACGGGTAGGGCGAGGCCTTGCCGCTCGTGGGTTCGAGCGGTGATTGGCGGTTGGGCGTAGACGCACGGCCGCTTCTGTCGTAGTCTGTTGATTGCGATGTGCTCGCTCGTCGCGGGGTCGGGGAAGACCCGGAACACGAATAACACAGAACACACACCCGTTCATAGCACCGGAACTCTCGGAGGTTGCTTCTTATGGCACAACACACCGCGCCCAACAGGGCACCCAGTCGCCTCGGCTTCACGCTGATCGAGCTGCTGGTTGTGATCGCGATCATCGCGCTCTTGATCGGCATCCTGCTGCCCGCGCTCGGCGAGGCCCGTCGGGCTGGTCGTCTGGCGGTTGCGCAGTCGAACATGAAGCAGACGGGTGTCGCCACAAACACCTATGCCGCCGACGCTGGCGACGCGCTCTACAACTTCAGCTGGCGTGCTGGCGAAAATCGCTCGGAGTTCTCCGACCTGAATGGCGCAGCCAACAACAACCAGGCCGCTGCGAACCAGGCGGTGGACATCATGCGTCGCAAGGGCGGGCGTGAGGACATCATGCCGATCACCGGCTGGATTCCGAATGTTCTCTACACGCACCTCGTGCTGCTGGACTACACCGCCGATCAGATCCCCGAGCAGCTCATGATCAGCCCGGAGGACAAGGCCCGCAAGGCCTGGGCCGAGGATCCCCGGACGTTCGGCGACTACTCGTTCGTGCTGAATCAGAGCTGGGCCGAGTCCAACAACAACAAGCGTTGGGTGTACAGCTCGTCGTACACCACCGGTGCGGCCCACTATGACCGCCTCCAGAGCACATCGATCAAGGCCTCGAGCGGCGATGTGGTGACCAACCGCGTCGCGCAAGCTGGTACGAGTGATTTCTTCAGCGTGGGCGGTGCCCAGTTCGGTGGCACGCGGTTCACTGACGTGAGCTTCCCCTCGATGAAGGTCGCGCTCTTCGACGACTCGCAGCGTCACTTCGGTGACTTCCAGTACTGGGGCTACGAGGATTCCCGTTTGCCGATCTTGTTCTACGACGGCTCGGTGCGTGTGCAGACGTCCGGCGATGCGAACCTCGGTTGGGACCCCCGCCGACCGACTTCACTTCGTCCCTTCCGCATCACATACGACCCCGATCCCAACCAGCCGTGGCGTGCGCCGACCAAGTCGGGTGGTGCGTCCGACATCATCACCGGCGGCAAGTTCGCGTGGACCCGTGGCGGCCTGAAGGGTGTTGACTTCGGCGGCAACGAGATCGATACCGGCCAGATCCGCTGATACGGCTTTGATCTGAGTTTTTCACACGCCGGCCCGCTTGCGGGTCGGCGTTTTTCATTGGGCTTCTCGGGCAGATGGGCAGCCTTGGCTAGGCAGAAAGCTCCATCGCGTGTGGGTGCGGCTCGGCCGTGATGGCGGATACGCTCTGGTGCGGCGCCTTCGAGGTGCGGCTGGAGGTGATCATGCGAGTGCTTGTTGCGGACAAGATGGAGGCCGAGGGGCTTGCGGGTTTGCGGGGGCTTGGGTGCGAGGTCACCTTTGAGCCCGACTGTGCGGCCGAGGAGCTCGCGGCGGCGATTGCGCGGGTGGAGCCCGCGGTGCTCGTGGTGCGGTCGACCAGGGTGGGGGCCGGGGCGCTGTCGGCGTCGGGCGAGCTTCGCATGGTCATTCGCGCGGGCTCGGGGTACGACTCGATCGACACGGAGGCGGCGTCGGCCAAGGGCGTCGCTGTGTGCAACTGCCCGGGCATGAATGCGGTCGCCGTCGCGGAGCTGGCGATGGGGTTGATGATCGCCTGCGATCGGCGCGTGCCCGATCAGGTCGCCGACTGGCGGCGCGGCGCGTGGCGCAAGGGCGAGTACGCGAAATCGCGCGGGCTCAAAGGGCGGACGCTGGGCGTTGTCGGTGTCGGCAACATCGGCTCGGAGCTCGTGGCGCGGGCGCGTGCGTTTGGGATGCCTTGCATCGCGTGGTCGGCGCACATGACGCCCGACCGGGCGCGGGCGCTCGACGCGACGTCGGGGGGGACGACGCGCGAGGATCTGCTCGCGATGGTGGGGCGGTGCGATGTGGTGAGCGTGCACGTGGCGCTGACCGATGACACGCGCGGGCTTTGCGACGATGCGTTCTTCGGCGCGATGCGCGAGGGGGCGGTGTTCATCAACACGTCGCGGGGTGAGGTCGTGGATGAGGCGGCGCTGCGCCGGGCGGTGCTCGAGCGGGGCGTCCGGTGCGGGCTGGATGTGCAGGCGATCCAGCCGGCGGGCAAGGCGGCGGAGTGGGACTCGCCGCTTGCTGACCTGCCGGGCGTGTACGCGACGCACCACATCGGGGCGTCGACGGAGCAGGCGCAGATGGCGGTCGCCGATGAGGTCGTGCGGATCGTCGGGGCGCTGAGGGATGATGGCACGCTGGTGAATCTTGTGAACGAGCCGGTGGGCACGCCCGGCTGAGTACGGGCGCACGGCGGCGTCGCCGTTTTCAGAGACCACTTCGAACTGCTGGACTCGGGCGATTCTGGATAGGATTGGGACATGACACAGACTCCGACACGGGCCTCGACACAGGCGGCCGACGCGTTTGACCTCGTTCAGCAGGAGCGGGGGACGTTCAACTTCTCTGCCGGGCCGGGGTGCATCCCGGAGGCGGTGATCAAGCGTGCGCAGGCGGACATGTTCGACCTGTTTGGCACGGGCATCGGCATCCTCGAGCACAGCCACCGCGGCGAGGCGTTCGATCGCGTGCTGCACGAGGCGATCGCCGACTGCCGAAAGGTCGGCAACATCCCGGACAACTACCACGTGCTGTTCCTTCAGGGCGGCGCGACGACCCAGTGCTGGCAGGTGCCGGCGAACTTCCTTGCCGAGGGGCGCACGGCCGACTATTTCGACACGGGCAAGTGGGCGTCGGACTCGATCAAGGGTGCCGCGGGTTACGGCACGGCGCACGTGGCTGGGTCGAGCAAGGCGGACAACTACAGCTACATCCCGACGGGCGATCAGGTGAAGCACTCTGAGAACCCGGCGTACGTGCACTTCACGAGCAACAACACGATCATGGGCACGAGCTTCCCGGCGCTGCCGGAGACGCCGGGCGATTCGTTCCTGGTGTGTGACGCGTCGAGCGATGTCTACTCGCGGCCGATCGATATCACAAAGTACGGGCTGCTGTACGCGGGCGGGCAGAAGAATCTGGGCCCGGCGGGCACGGTGCTGGTGCTGGTGCGTGACGATGTGCTGCAGGAGCGGACGGTGCGGGACCTGCACCCGATGATGTCGTACAAGACGCAGGCGGCGAAGGAGTCTCGGTACAACACGCCACCGACGTTCGGTATCTATCTGATGGGGCAGACCTTCAAGTGGATCCTGGAGCAGGGCGGGCTCGAGGCGATCGAGAAGCACAACGTGGCGAAGGCGAAGATCATCTACGACGTGCTCGACGAGGTGGACTTTTACAAGCCGCACGTGCGCGAGCCGGCGCACCGCTCGCTGATGAACGCGACCTTTACGACGCCGAGCGGCGAGTTGGACGCGAAGTTCATCGCCGAGGCGAAGGCGGCGGGTCTCGACGGGCTTGCGGGTCACCGCTCGATCGGCGGCATGCGGGCGAGCATGTACAACGCGTTCCCGCGGGCCGGGTGCGAGGCGATGGCGCAGTTCATGCGAGACTTCGCGGCCCGCAACGGTTGAGCGATTACCGCTCGATGCGTGAATTGCACGCCTCGACGACCTCGTCGAGGGTGATGCGTTGCATCATCTCTTGGCCGATGCGTTCGTCTTTGTGGTCGAGGATGTCGCCTGTGCTTCGGTGCTGGACGACGTCGGCGTCTCGGCGGTAGGGCCCGACGAGGGCGGTGTCGGTGGGGCCGAAGAGCGCGACGGCGGGGCGATCGAATCCGACCGCCATGTGCAGGGCTGCCGAGTCGTTGGCGACGACGAGCGATGAGCGTGCGATGATCGCCATGAGGCCGGCGATGTCGGTCTCGCCCACGAGGTCGATGATGCGGGTGTCGTCGAGTGCCAGGAGCGGCTCGCACTGGTCGCGCTCGCCGGGGGCGCCGACGACAGCGATGCGGTCGAGGCCCATCGCGAGCAACTCGGTTGCGAGCGCGGCGAAGCGGTCGATGGGCCAGCGCTTGCCGGGCCAGATGCTGGTGGGCGCGAGCACGGCGTAGCGCGTGCCGCCGAGGGCGGGGTGGCGGTCGATGCGCTCGAGGATCGCGGGGTCGGCGTGGAGGGCCATGTCGCGGATGGGTGGGATGCCGGCGGCTTCGAGGAGGGCGAGCATGCGGTCGACGCTGTGGAGCGTGGTTGGGATGTCGTGTTTTTCGGTCAGGCCGAGCCAGCCCATCTCGCGTGCGTTGGCGTAGCCGATGCGTCGGGGGGCGCCGGTGGCCCAGGCGAACAGGCCGCTGCGGGCGAGGCCTTGGGCGTCGATGACGAGGTCGTAGTCGCGTCGGCGGAGGTCGGCGAGGAAGGCGAGGGTGGGGCCCGGCTTGGCGCCCTTCATGGTGCGGCCCAGGTGCTTGCGATCGAAGGGGACGACGGCGTGGACGGCGGGGTGGGCCTCGATGGCGCCGGCGAAGGATGCGTTGACGAGCCAGTCGATCTCGGCGGCGGGGAAGGCCGATTTGAGGCTGGCGGCGAGGGGGACGGAGCGGCAGACGTCGCCGAGGGCGCTGGGGCGGATGAGCAGGATGCGTCGCGGATCGGTCAAGGGCGTGCAACTCCGGGGGTCGGAATCCGATGAAGTGTGAGCACAGCGTGTGGTTTGATGTCACAGTAGCCGAAGCGGCGGCGGGTCTGTCGCCGCCCAAATCAGAGGAGGTCGGTGGTATGCGCACAACGCAGGCAGGCGTTTCGGGTCGGACGGGTTTCGCATCGCGGGCGGCCGGCGGCGTGCTGGCATTGGCGGTCTTCACGGCGAGCGGGCTGGCGCAGCAGGCGCCGCAGCCGGTGCTTCTGATCGAGCACGCCGACGCGAGCGCATGGATGCAGAGCGAGCACGACGCGGGGCTTGAGCGTGCGTTTGGCATGCTGCCGGCGCGAATCGCGGAGCTGCCGCGTGAGATCGACGACCTTGGTCCGGACGAGATCGGGATGATCCAGCTCGCGCTGCAGATGCTCTCGCAGCGTGGCACGGTGGCGGTGACGTACAACGAGGCGGACCCCTCGGGCGGCGCGTTCGGGTATGGCGTGGTCTTCGAGAAGGCGCTCGAGGGTCCCCAGCAGGCGGTGCAGCTCGACCTGCTCGCGCAGCGCGTGCTCGACGAGGCGGACGGTGCGTTCGTGCCCGAGGCGAGCGAACGCTTTCCGGGGCTGACGGAGATCCAGACGCCCGGGGCGCTGGTGTCGTACGGCTCGACGATGGTGGGAGATGAGTCGGTGTATCGGCTGATTGCCGGCTCGGTGAGCGATGCGGATGTTGGTCGCGGGATGCTGCCCGAGCCGTTTGTTGACGGTGTGGACGCGGTGGTTCGCGGCACGCTGAATCTCGCTGCGCTCACGCCCGGCGTGCGCATGGGCCAGGCGATGGCGGGGCCCAATGGGCAGGAGGCTGCGCCGTTCGTGCGCAAGCTCGAGGAGGCGGTGCTGATCGGCGAGGACGCGATCAAGATCGACTTCTTCGCGGGTTATGGCTCGGC
>CAYQAD010000110.1:0-8372 GCA_964415125.1 uncultured Phycisphaeraceae bacterium
CGGGCTGGACGAGCCGTTCGAACCAGGTGTCGTGCGTGAGGGTGCTCGCGAGGCTGAGCATGCCGAGCCCACGGTGCTCGAGCAGCGCGACCGTCGCAGCGATGCACGCCGGATCGAGCGTGCAGTCCGCGTCGGCGAAGAGCAGGTACTTCGAGAGCGGCACGGAACGGGATCGCTGCACCGCCTGCCACACCGCGTTGACCTTGCCCGCCCACTCCCCGGGCGACTGCGAGAGCTCGATGATCTCGAAGCGTGGGTCGCCCGCGATCGCCGAGCGGGCGACGTCGGCCGTATCGTCGGTGCAGCGATCCAGCGCGAGCACGACGTGGAGGTGCTCGTGGGTCTGGGCACGCAGGCTGGCGACAAGGTCCGCGATGACAGCCGACTCGTTGTGGGCGGGCACGATGACGGTGACGAGGCCTTGGGGCGGCTTGTGCCGGGCGAGAGCCAGGCCGGCCCGCGCGGTGGGCACACCCGCCGCGGTGCGCCAGACCTGCGCGATCAGCGCGATCCAGTACACGCAGTGCGCCGTGGTGAGGGCGAGAAGTGTGAAGAAGATGGCGTGTCGCACGAGGTCGGACATGGCGTGGGGCGAGCGTAGCCGGGGTCGCGCTCGGCTGGCGATCGTCGCGCGGGGGTGTCGGCTTGATTTCGCGGGTCGCCTGACGCACCATGCGTGCGGAGGGCCGCGCCGTGCATGTCCGTATGGAACTCAGCCGCATCTTGATCCGCGAGCTCACCGACTTCCAGGTGATCGAGCTGACCGAGGTGCTCGACGGGCACGACCCCGACCGTGAGCCGCGTTTCTTCCCCATCGTGATCGGGCTGCCCGAGGCCCAGGCCATCGATCGGCGCCTCAAGGGCGTCGAGATCAAGCGGCCACAGACCCACGACCTGCTCGCGAGCGTCATCGATCAGCTCGGCGGCCGGCTCGAGTCGATCACGATCACGAACCTGGATGACTCGACCTTCTACGCCACGCTGAACGTGGTCAGCGCCGCGGGCGACGTGGTCAACATCGACAGCAGGCCGTCCGACGCAATCGCACTGGGCATCGCCGGCGACGTGCCGATCTTTGTCGCCGAGCACGTGCTCGAGTCGGCCGCACGCGACGTGGACATCTAGCACGCAACCCGACCGACAGCACCGGACACCCGCCCCACCACCGGAAGGCTCCGACACCCGTGGACACCGCACCCAAGGGCGCCGCCCCCCGCGATCCAGACCCGCACGTCACGCCCGCTCGGTACATCACGGCCGACATCCCGGGCATCGGCGGGCACATCAAGGAACGCGCGGAGGACTTCCTCGTCGATGAGCTCCCGCTCTACCAGCCCTGCGGCGAGGGCGAGCACATCTACATGCTCGTCGAGAAACGGGGCATGAGCACCTTCGACATGCTCCGCGAGGTTGCCAAGCACTTCGGCGTCTCGCGGTCGGCCGTGAGCTACGCGGGCCTCAAGGACAAGCACGCGATCACGCGGCAGGTCGTCTCGGTGCACGTGCCCGGCAAGCGGCCCGAGGATTTCCCGATGCTGCGCCACGAGCGCATCGCGGTGATGTGGACCGACCTGCACACCAACAAGCTCCGCCCCGGACACCTGGCGGGCAACCGGTTCTCAATCCGCATCCGCGGCGTGGCGCCCACGGACGTGGTCTCGGCCAAGCGCGTGCTCGACACGCTCGAGCGCGAGGGCGTGCCCAACCGCTTCGGCGAGCAGCGCTTCGGGCACCTCGAGAACAACCACCTCATCGGCCGCGCGATCGTGCTCATGGAGCACCAGCGCGCGCTCGACCTGCTGCTCGGGCCGAATACTGCGCACCCCGAGGCCCAGCCCGAGTCGCGCATCGCCTACCACCACGGCGACTACGACACCGCGCTGGACTTCATGCCGCCCCACCTGCGCACCGAGATCTACGCCCTCCGCCGCCTCCGCAAGCGCGGCTCGCCCAGCAAGATCATCAACGGGCTCGACCACACCACGGCGCGCTACTACCTCAGCGCGCTGCAGTCGGCCGTCTTCAACGCGGTGCTCGATGCGCGCGTCGTCGACGGCACGTGGAACCGCGTGATCGCCGGCGATCTGGCGATGCTCGAGAACCGCGCGGTCTTCGCGGTCGATGAGGCGTCGGCGGCCGACCCCGACACGATCGAGCGGAACGCCCGGCACGAGATCGGCCCCTCGGGCCCGATGTTCGGGCCGAAGATGACCGACGCGGCGGGAGCGGTACGCGATCTGGAGTATCGCGCGCTCGATCGACTAGGCATGTCCGCGGCGGACTTTTCCGCGTACGACGCGAAGCACTCGGGCATGATCTCCGGCTCACGCCGCCCGCTGCGCGTGACGCTTGGCAGCCCCGACATCGAGGGCGGGATGGACGAGCACGGCCCGTTTGTCCGCGTCGCCTTCGATCTGCCCAGGGGCTCCTTCGCGACGACCGTGCTCCGCGAGATCATCAAGCCGGCTGCGGATCGCCCGGCACTCACGGCAAGCCCCGACCTTGACGATGACTGATCTGGACGAAGACTGATCTGGACGATGACTGACCCGCACGTGGCGACACAACCCGACATCGTGGTCTTCGACTGGGGCGGCGTGCTGCTGCGGATCTGCCGATCGTGGGAAGAGGGCTGTGCTCACGCCGGGCTCGACGTTCGCCCCGGCGTCGAAGACGAGTCCCTCCGCGCACGCCGGCAGGACGCCTCCATGCGCTACCAGCGCGGCGAGCTCGATTGCGAGAGCTTCTTCACGCAGGTCGCCGCCGCGACCGCGGGGCTCTACTCGCGCGAAGACATCGCGCGACTCCACGACGCGTGGCTGATCGAGGAGTACCCGGGCGTCTCGACGCTCATGGACGACCTGCTCGCGCTCGACACCGTCACGACGGGCCTGCTCTCGAACACCAACCACCGCCACTGGCTTCGCCAGCACCACGGCGAGCAGCCGCACTTTCCGACCGCGGGGCGGGTGGCGCACCCACACGCGAGCCACCTGCTCGGCTGCGCGAAGCCCGACGCATCGATCTACCGCGCCTTCGAGCGCGAGACGGGCTTTTCCGGCTTGCAAATCATCTTCTTCGATGACCTCGCCGAGAACATCGCGACCGCCCGAGCCCTCGGCTGGCAGGCGGTGCAGATCGACCACGCCGGCGACCCAGCGGCGCAGATGCGCGCGGCGCTGCGAGCGGTCGGCATCGAACTCGGTTGAGTGCGCTTTATTGCGCGGGATCCAGCGCGACATCGAGCTCGACGGTCACCGGCTGATCGCACGCGGTCTCTGAGCACGCCTGGTACGCGACCATCAGCATCGGGCGGCCCGACCACTCGCCGCTGCGCTCGAGCACGACGCGCAGCTCCACGTCGCCCTCGTGCACCCGCACGCTGCCCACGCCGGGCACCTCCATGGGCGTGCCCGCGGGATAGTCGACGAACGCCTCGACGCCCGCGCCGCCGTGCGTCCAGACGCGGAGGGGCACGAGGCCCGACGGCGCGTCATCACCCGGGTCTGCGGCGATGATGTGGTGGCCGGGCTGGATCTTGACGAGCAAGTCGAGGTCGGCGGGCGTGTCGCGTTTGATGTCGACGCGCTCCACGCTCGCGTAGACCTGCACCGGGCTCTCGCGGGCTGGGTCGCGCTGGTCGGCGTCGGGCACGTCATCGGTGAACAGCCCCGGCCGCTCGCGGAGGGCGGGGACGCCGAGCATCGCCGCGGCCGAGCGTGTCGCGTTGACCGTCGACACCGGCGACGACGCGATCGCGGCGCTCATGCTCGCGAGCACGTCGGCCGCCCGGTCGAGGAATCGGCTGTCGCGGGTCTGCTCGGCGAGCCCGACGAGGCCCGCGAGGAGCACGCCTTGGCCGCTCGGCGTGGCGCCGTCGTAGGTGGTGCGTGTGCGCACGAAGAGCGCGTCGGGGCCCGCGTCTCGAGCGGCCGGCACGTCGAAGCAGCCGCCGCCCGGGACAGCGAAATCGCGCTCAATCACGCCCGCGAGGCGAACCGCCTCCTCGAGCCAAGGGCGCGACGTGTCGCCGGCGCGACCGAGGGCGAGCAGCGCGCACAGCGCGTGTGCGTGGTCGTCGAGGAATCCCGGCCCACCCACGCGGCCCGCGCGGGAGACGCGGGCGAGGCTCCCGTCCTCGGCCGAATGCGCATCGAGCAACGCCGCCGCGGCGCGAGCTGCCACGCCGACAAGGCGTTGCTCGCCCAGCAGCACGCCGCTGCGGGCGAAGGCCTCGATCATCATGGCGTTCCACGCGGTGATCGCTTTGTCGTCGGTGTGTGGCTGGTCGCGGCGGTCCCGCACCTCGAGCAGCGCGGCGCACACACGATCGAGCTTCTCAAGGAATTCGCCCGGTTCCTCGCCGCGCTCGCCGGCGACCTGCTCGGGGCGGGCCTCCATGCGAAGGACGTTGACGGGCGCATCGTCGGGGTGGTGCGGGTCTTGGAAATTGGGGCCGGCGGTGATGCCGAAGACCTCGGCCGCCCAGTCGTGATCCGGCGAACCTTCCAGTGCCTCGCGGAACTGCTCGGCGGTCCAGACGTAGTTGAGGCCCTCGCGGTGATCGACCTCGGCGTCTTGTGCACTGCAGAACATGCCCGCGTCGCCGAGCATCTCGCGCTCGACGTAGGCGAGCGTTCGGCGGGCAACGCGGCTGTAGTGCTCGTCGCCGAAGACCGCCGCGCCGCGCGCATAGGTGATCGCGAGCTGCGCCTGGTCGTAGAGCATTTTCTCGAAGTGTGGGACGGTCCAGTGCGCGTCGACGCTGTAGCGATGGAAGCCGCCGCCGACGTGGTCGTGGATGCCGCCGGCTGCCATGCGGTCGAGCGTGAGGCGCAGCACCGCGTCGATGGCATCGCGTGTCGCGTCGTCGGCGCGTTCTCTGATGTCGAAGAGGAAGTCGAGGTAGACCACCTGCGGGAACTTCGGCGCCTGCCCGAACCCGCCCTCGGTGCGGTCGACCATCTGGAGCAGCGCGCCCGCGGCCTGTCGCACGTGCCCGGCGTGGAGCGGCACCGTCTGGCCGGCCTCGCCGAGGTGCTCGCGGACCGCGTCGCCCAGCTGCTGCGCTTGCGCGATGACCTCGTCGTGCTGGTCGCGCCACGCGCGGGCGATCGACTCGAGCACCGTTGGGAAAGTCGGCACGCCCATGCCGGGCCGGGCGGCTTTCGGGAAATACGTGCCGCACCAGAAGGGCTTGAGCTCACCGGGCTCGAGGAAGACGCTCATGGGCCAGCCGCCGCGGCCGGTCATGATCTGCGTGGCTGCCATGTACGCATCGTCGAGGTCCGGGCGCTCCTCGCGATCGACCTTGATGCAGACGAAGTCGCGCGACATCTGCTCGCCGATCTGCGCATCCTCGAAGGACTCGCGCTCCATCACGTGGCACCAGTAGCAGGTGGAGTAGCCGATGGAGAGGAAGATCGGTACGTTTCGCTCGCGCGCCTCGGCGATCGCCTCGGGCCCCCAGGGCTGCCAGTCGACGGGGTTGTTGGCGTGCTGGAGAAGATACGGGCTGGTCTGTCCGGCGAGACGGTTGGGCATAGGCCAACCCTAGGTGCCGTCGCTGCGCGGGCCGGCGCGGCGGGCGGGGTCAGTCGATCAGCCGGACGATCATGCCGACCACGCGATCGGCGCGGAGCAGGCCCGGCGTGGACTTCGCCCGGGTCAGGCGGACGCGCTGGGCCGCCTGCACCGCCGAGCGCAGCACGCAATCGGCGGGCAGCGACACGAGCGACACGCTCGCGGTCCGCGCGATGGTGCGCTCGTCGAGCTCGTCTTCCGTGCGCACGAGATGCTCGCGGTCACGCTCGAAGGCTGCGGCGTAGGCGTGGGCCGCATCGCGGAGGTCGCGGGTGCCCGTGCTTTCGGCGGCGCTCGAGCCGGCGATCGCGGCGAGCATCTGGGCGCGGAGGACCTCGAGCTCGGGGGCGAGCAGGTCGCGGGCCTCGGCGATGCGGTCGCCGCCGGCCTGGGCGAGGATGGGCACCGCGAACGACGCGACCTTTGTCGCGAGCTGCTCCTCGATCTTCTGGGCCATGCTCGAGGCGCGTGATCGCGCCGCGACGAGGTTGTGCCGAGACGCGAACGCGTCGAGCCCCGCGGCGACCGGCAGGCTGATCGCCGGATCGGGGCCGCCACGCATAAGGTCCTTCGCGACCGAGCCGAGCATGCCCCAGCCGTCGTTCTCGAGCCCGTGCTCGATGAGTGGCGCGAGCTCGGGCCGCTCGCCCATCGAGAGGCGACGCATCTGGTCCTGCACGTCGGCCGCGGGGTCTTCGCCGTCGAGCGTCGAGGCGACCACGCCCTCGGCCCACAGCTGCTCGCACCAGCGCCACGCGTCGAGCAACTCGTGGTACCGCGGGATGGTGCGCACGGCCTGCTCGAAGCCGGCACGCTCATCGACGATGTCGTCCGTGGGCGCACTGGGCAGCAGGGTGACCACGTGCTCGGCGAGCTGCAGGCTCGCCATCGCGGGCGCCTCCCGGGTCGTGAGATGGTATGGACTCAGCGCCACGATCACGGCGGGCCCCCGGCGTTGGGGTCGCCAAGCGTGTCCGGATCATGCTCGCCACGGCCGACAACGCCATCGACCCAGTCGAGCACCTCGCCGAAGCGGGACTGCAAGGCGAGCGCGAGCACCTCGTGGCCCGCGGGCCAGAGCCAGCGGTCGGGCTCGCCCATGCGCTGCCAGAGCAGGTCGCTCGTCTCGGCGGGCACGGCGCGGTCCCGCGTGCCCTGCACGATCAGTGTTCGCACGTCGCGCATGCGCGTCGCCGCGTGGTATGGGTCGTTGTCCGAGGTGGCGCGGTAGGCCTTGGAGAGTTGCGTGCGCTCCCATTCGAGCAGCCTGCGGTCGCCGCGGCGGAAGCGCACGGCGTCGATGAAGGCGGTGTAGTTGCTCGTTTCGATGATGGTGACGAGGTCGGCGCCGCCCGCGAGCACGACGGCCGCGTCATACCGCTCGGGCTCGGCGGCAACGACCGTTGGGAGCATGATGCCGCCGCCGCTCAGGCCGATCGCGATGCGCGGCAGGTCCGCGAGCTCGGCTGTCTCGCCCTCGACGTGCTCGCACGCAACTTTCACCGCTCGCGCGCTCGAGCCGAGCCGGCGATCGAAGTGTGCCGCGACGGCCTTTGCGGCCTGGTCGATGCCGCCCTCGATGTCGTACCGCCGGCGTTCCGTGAATCGGCTGGGCTGGGTGAGCATCCGCAGAACGAGCCAGCCGCGGGCGTTGAGATCGCGCGTCCAGCCCTCGATGATCCATCGCGGTGTGCCGAACATGCCGGGCAGCAGCACGGCCGTGCCGCGGACGGCGACGTCGCCGGTCGGAGGATACCACGCGAACCAGCAGCGCTCGAGCTGCGCGATGTCGTCGGGCCTCGGCACGAGCATGGACACGCGCACCACGCCGGCCGGCCGGACCGCGCCCAGGACTTCGGGCGTGTGCTCGTCGGTCCAGGGCGTGAGCGCAACGAGCATCGAGCCCCAACCCTCGTAGCTGATGGGGGCGGCGTACTCGAAGGTGGCGGGGTCGGCCTGCACGCCGTCGGCGATGGACACCCGCGGCATGGTGCCCACCGCGATCGGCGTGTAATCATGCGGGCCGAACGCCTGGACGTGCAGCGTGGTGCGGTCATCGCCGGCGCGTGCGAGCGCCAAGGCGCACGCACAGCACAGCGCGACCACGCGGAACAGCGGGTTCATGCCCCGTAGCCGTTCGGGTGCTTCTGGAACCAGCGGTAGGCGCTGGCGATGGTCTCGTCGAGGTCGGTGAGCGAGGCCGACCAGCCGAGCTCGGATTTGATCTTCGACGGGTTCGCGTACAGCTTCGGTGGATCGCCTGCGCGGCGGGGGCCCTCGGTAATCTTGAGGGTCGTGCCGGTGACGCGTTGCGCCGCGTCGATGATCTGGCGGACCGAGTACCCGGTGCCGATGCCGAGGTTGTAGTGGCGCTCGTCGCCGGGCTCGAGCGCGTGCATCACGGTGACATGCGCGTCGATGAGGTCCTCGACGTGGATGTAGTCGCGGATGCACGTGCCGTCGTCGGTGGGGTAGTCGGTGCCGAAGATGCTGATGCCGTCGCGCTTGCCCATCGCGGCCTGCAGCACCACGGGGATCAGGTGCGTCTCGGGATCGTGGTCCTCGCCGATGAGGCCCGAGCGATCCGAGCCGGCGACGTTGAAGTACCGCAGCGCGGCGTACCCGAAGGGCTCGCCAGCTCGCCGCTTTGCCTCCGCGAGATCACGCAGCATGTGCTCCACGTGCAGCTTGCTCGCGCCATACGGCGAGATGGGCGACTGCGGGCAGTGCTCGGGGATGGGCACCATGTCGGCCGGCGGCTCGCCGTAGGTCGCGCAGGTGCTCGAGAA
>CAYQAD010000111.1:0-8306 GCA_964415125.1 uncultured Phycisphaeraceae bacterium
GGGCAGCCTGAGGGGCTTGATGAGGCTCGCCTCGTCGTCGTTGAGCGCGTGGAGAAAGGCCGCGTTCGCGAGCGTCGCGCGGACACCCAGCGCCATCGCCACCTTCTTCTTCCACTTCTTCACGCGGAGCGAGTAGGTGTCGAGCATGCCGTGGGGCGTGATCGCAAAGGGTGCCTTGGCGGCGCGGGCGGCTCGGGCCGCCGCGTGGAGGTTGGGCTCCCACACGCCGTGGAGCTGGAGCACGGTGGTACCGTTGCACAGCTCGGCAACGCGGCGCTGCGTGCTCGGCTGGCGGATCGTCCCCCAGCCCGGGTCCGAGGGGATCAGCTCCATCGTGACGCGGTCGAAGCCCGGCACACCCTCGACGGATTGCTCGATCTCGCCGCGGTGCTCGTGGTCGTCCATCGAGAGGAGAAAGACCTCGTGCCCCGCCTGCGCCGCAGCCGCGGCGAGGCGCGTCGCGACGACCGGGGGGCCGCCCTGCTTGGGCCTGAGCGTCGAGATGACATGGATGATCCGCACGCGAGCGGACTATATCGGCCAGTCACGGGCCCCGATCCGCCGATGTGGTCCAAGAGAATGCACCGCCTGCCGCGAACCGGCGGCTCGGGCCGAAAGTAGTGCCCGGCGCGGCCGATATGATCGCGACCGCTCCACACCCTCCGTCCCGCACCGCGTCTGTGCAGCCCGTCCGATCCAGATCCTCGTATTGAGCAAGGCAGACCCGCACGCGTCATGGATCAGCACGCCGACACCCCGGAGCTCTACCAACGTCTGGATAAGACGGCGTCGTTCCCGTATCCGCTCAAGTGGTACATCCGCCGGGCCGCGTGGGACCTGGCGCAGGCGACGGTCATCCGCTTCAGCCTCCGCCGCGCGCACCGCTGGCGTCGGTTCTGGCTGCGCCGCTTCGGCGCGACGATCCCGTCGACCTCGGGCACGAAGGCCACGACCATCATCAAGCACCCGTGGATCTTCACGATGGGCGAGCACTCGATGCTCTCCGAGCGTGTGGAGATCTACAACCTCGGTCCCGTGACCATCGGCGACCACACGGTGCTCAGCCAGGACGCCTACGTCTGCGCCGGCACGCACGACTACCGAGACGAGACGCTGCCGCTGATCCGCCCCGAGACGACGATCGGCCGGGGCGTGTGGATCTGCGCCGGCGCTTTCATCGGGCCCGGCGTGACGGTGGGGGACAACGCGATCGTCGGCGCCAAGGCTGTGGCGATGCGTGACGTGCCGCCACGAACGATCGTCTCGGGCAACCCGGCGGTGGTGGTCAAGGACCGCCCGGTGCCCGGCGACGCATCCAAGAAGCACAAGCAAGAGACCAACGAAGGGGAGAGCGCCGCGTGAGCGACGACCATTTCAAGCAGTTCAACGACACGCTCGCCGGGAAGGTCGCGCTGGTCACAGGCGGCGCGGGGTTCATCGGCTCGCACATCGCCACACGCATGCACGGCTGCGGCGCCGACGTCCGCGTGCTCGATGACCTCTCGGGCGGCTACCGGCAGAACCTGCCCGAGGGCGTCACGCTCATCGAGGCGTCGATCCTCGACCACGACGCGCTGGCGCGCGCGTGCGAGGGTGTCGATTACGTCTTCCACCAGGCCGCGATGGTCAGCGTGCCCGAGAGCGTCGCGAAGCCCGACCAGTGCGTCCGCGTGAACGTGGGCGGCACGGAGCGCCTGCTCGATGCGGCGAAGAAGGGCGGCGCGAAGCGCGTGATGTTCGCCGCCAGCGCCGCGGCCTACGGCGACACGCCGACCCTCCCCAGCAGCGAGTCGCACACGCCCGACTGCTACTCGCCGTACGCGGCGAGCAAGGTCTCGGGCGAGATGCTGCTCTCGGTCTACGCCCGCAACTTCGACCTGAGCACCGTGAGCCTGCGCTACTTCAACATCTTCGGGCCCAAGCAGGACCCCACGAGCGCGTACGCCGCGGTCATCAGCGCGTTCGCCAGCCGCCTGCTCGCGGGCACCCAGCCCTCGATCTTCGGCGACGGCAAGCAGACGCGCGACTTCACCTACATCGACAACGTCGTGCTCGCCAACCTGCTGGCCGCGACCAGCGAGCGTGACCTGCGCGGCGAGGTGATCAACATCGGCACCGGCACCCGCTCCTCCCTGCTCGACGTGCTCGAGGCGATGAACCGCGTGACGAACGTGCCCGGCGGGCCCGAGTTCAAGCCGCCCCGCGCCGGCGACGTGCGCGACTCGGTCGCCGACATCTCGCGGGCCCGCGAGCTGCTCGGGTACGAGCCGATCGTCGGCCTTGCCGAAGGCCTCGAGCGCACGATGGTCTGGATGCGCGACAACGTCCACCCGCCCGCTACCGCACACTAAGCCGCCTCTTGAAAGACTCCATGAGCGATCCCAGCACACACGCCGACCCAGCCGCGCACGACCCCTGGCTCGAAGATCAGCCCCTGGCGATCGATGCGGCGCGCGACGAGGACTACGAGCCCGGACGTCGCCCGCCGAGCATCCTCATCCTCACCAAGGACGAGGAGATCAACCTCCGCCAATGCCTCGAGACGCTGCGGTTCAGCGACGACATCGTCGTCTTCGACTCGCTGAGCAACGACCGCACGATCGAGATCGCCCGCGAGTTCCCCAACGTCCGCGTGATCAAGCGGAAGTTCGACACCTGGAGCCGGCACAGCAACTGGGCGCTGGACAACATCCAGTGGAAGCACCCGTGGGTGTACTACTCCGACGCCGACGAGCGCGTGACGCCCGAGCTGGCCGAGGAGCTCATCCGCGTGAGCAGCGGCATGGCCGACCGCGAGGCCGCCGAGCGCGGCGGCACGGGCGGGCACGTCGCCTATCGCCTGCGATACAAGAACATGTTCATGGGCAAGTGGGTGCGCCGCGGCGGGCTGTACCCCGTGTGGATCATCCGCATGTTCAAGCCCGACAAGATCCGCTACGAGGACCGCCAGGTCAACGCCCACCCCGTCGTCGACGGCACGCTGGGCTCGCTGAACGAGCACTTCATCCACTACTCCTTCAACAAGGGCCTCGTGCCCTGGTTCAACAAGCACAACTCGTACTCGGACATGGAATCGGGCGAGGCGCTCCGCGTGACCAACGGCTCGCTGATCGCCGAGATCCGCAAGGTCTTCGGCGACGACGCGCCGCTCGAACGCCGCCGGGGCATCAAGAATCTCTCGTTCTTCATCCCGTTCCGGGCGCTGGCGCGGTTTGTGTACATGTACTTCGTCCGCCTGGGCCTGCTCGACGGCCGGGCCGGCTTCGAGTACGCGTGCATGATCTCGATGTACGAGTACTGGATCGAGCTGAAGATGCGCGAGAGCCGCAACCGCTGGCTCGACCGCACGCTCGAGCGGGCCAACGTGATATTGCAGCGCGAGCAGGTCGCGGGGGGAGGCATCGCCCGTGACGCCTGAGAACGACGCGCACGCCGCGCCCAAGATCGACGTGTTCATCCCAACGCTCAATGAGGCCAAGCACATCCGCGCGGCTGTGGAGAACGCCTCGCGCCTCGGCAAGGTCTACGTGCTCGACTCGCTCTCGACCGACGGCACGCAGGAGATCGCGCGCGCCGCGGGCGCCGAGGTGTACGAGCACGAGTTCGAGAACTACTCGCGCCAGAAGAACTGGGGCCTGGACAACATCCCCTTCGAGGGCGACTGGATCTTCATCCTCGATGCCGACGAGCGCGTGACCCCCGCCCTGGAGGACGCGCTGCGCCGCGTCGCGACGTCGGGCGACGAGGAGGTCGGCTACTTCGTCAACCGCATCAACATCATGATGGGCAAGACCGTCCGCTTCGGCGGGCTGTACCCGTCGTGGAATCTCCGCTTCTTCAAGCGTGGCAAGGCGCGCTACGAGGACCGCGCCGTGCACGAGCACATGGTGTGCGACGGGCCGACCGGCTACCTGCCGCGCCCCGCGCGGATGCTGCACATCCGCCTCGAGACCATGAGCCAGTACATCGCCAAGCACATCCGCTACGCCGACCTCGAGTCGAGTGAGTGGGTTCGACTGCACACCGAGCCCGAGCGCTGGAAGGCCGAGATCGAGAAGTTCCCGCCGGGGCAGCGGCTGCGCCTTTGGTTGCGCCGCCGCGTGACGCCGCGCATGCCCTTCCGCCCCGCGGTGCGCTTCCTCTTCATGTACGTCGCGCAGCTCGGCTTCCTCGACGGCCGCGCCGGCTTCCACCTCGCGATGCTCATGGCCGACTACGAGTACATGATCACGCTGCTCTTCAAGGAGAAGCTCGATCGCGTGCGCCGCGAGCAGCGGGGCGAGCAGATCGTCGACTAGTCGCGCTCGGCGGGCGTCCACTCGGTGCCGCGGAGCGTGTCGCGTGTCGCGTCCGCTCGGCGCTCGAGCAATGCATATGCCGGCGCGAGCAGCGCGCTCGATCTTTGGTTGAACGCCGCGAACCGCCGCACGCGGCGTGCGAATGCGCCGCCGCCCTCATCCACCCGGCGCTGGAACTCGGTCTCGGCCCGCGCGTACAGCTCGGCGTCGAGCGCGGTTCGCTCGGCGAGCAGCGCCCGCTCGGCCTCTGAGTGCTCGGACGCGGCGCGCCGTGCCTGCATTGTGTTGCTCCGGCGGTGGATCGCGCGGCGCCAGCCGATCGCGTCCAGCAGCATCACCGCCGACTCGTCGAACCGCTCGAGCACGCCGAACACGGGCAACGATCGCACACGCTCGCTCGCGATGTCGAGATGCTCGCTGGTCACGCCGCCGGTGGGCACGTCGAGGATGTTGGTGTTCGTCCCTGCCAGATACCGCACCATGCCGTTGTCGAAGTGCCAGGCGGGCCGTGGGGGCGTGCGCCGCGTGAGGAACGCCTCAAGCGACTCGTCGGGGTCGACCAGGCCATCACGCTTGACCGCGTGGTGCACGCTCAGCACGCGACGGACGGGGTCGCGGAGATACGTGAAGGTGATCGTCGGCCCTGGCACGCGGTCCTGCAGGCCCCAGCCGCAGTGCGCCTCGAGCGAGCGCACGCGCTGCCGATGCTTGGCCGGCAAGGCGGCGAGGCGCTCGAGCCGGTCTTCCAGCGCGCCGGCGCTGGGCAGACCGAGGGCGAGGTCCAGCTCGCGCACCAGCCACGGGGCACCGGCGAGCATCCGGCTCTTGAGCATCCGGCTGACTGTCGTGCCGCCGCACTTTGGGATGTGCAGGTGCACGAGCGTCGGTCCAGCGCTCACGCCGAGGGCTCCGAGTTGTCGTGCGTGCCCGCGAGTGTTCTGGGCTTGATCGGCTTGGCGGGGTTGCCCGCCATCACGGTCCACGCCGGCGGGCTTGAGGTGAGCACGGCGTGCGCACCGAGCACGACCCCGTCGGGAATGGTCAGCCCGGGCGCGACGAACGCGCCCGCCGCGACCCACACGCGCTCGCCGATCGTGATCGGCATCGGCACGAGCGGGTGCGCCTCGACCGTGTAGTCGTGCGTCGCGCCGCAAAGATGCGCGTACTGGCTGATCGTCGAGTGCGCCCCGATGCGGATGGGGCGGACGCAGTAGCAATCGACATCGTCGGCGATGCACGCGAAGGGGCCCATCTCGAGATTCCAGGGCGCCCACACCTTCGCGCGCGGATATACCCGCGCGGTGGGATCGAGCTTCGCGCCAAACGACCGCAACATGCGATTGCGCACGCGATGCAGCGGGCGAGGCGAGTAGCGGAAGGCGGTTGCTTGCACCACGCCCCAGGCGAGCCGGGCGATGCGGTTGCCCAGCGAGTGCGGGCTCGCCTGCTCGGGCGGCGCGCTGGTCGGCGGGTCGGCCGGGCGGCTTGGCGGGTCGGCGGCCGTCATGCCGCGGGCTCGGCCGCCGACTCAGGCGCAGCCGGCGAATCGGCGGCAAAGCCCGTCCCGGCATGCAGCGCGTCCTGCGTCGGCAGCACTCCATCACGCGCGAGCGACTCGAGCAGCTCGGCCCACATGCCCGTCGCGGTCGCCGCGTCGTAGCGCGACTCGAGCCACGCCCGACCCTTTCGGCCCATCTCGGCGGCACGCGCCGGATCGCTCGCGAGGGTGCGGATGGCGTCCGCCAAGGCCTCGGCGTCGCCCTCGGGCACACAGATGCCGCAGCCCGACTCGGCGATGATTCGCGCCACCTCGCTCTCGGGCGAGCCGATGTAGAGCGCCGGCCGGGCGACTGCCATGATGCCAAAAAGCTTGCTCGGCACGATCAGGCCCTCCAGGCCTGTCTTGACGGTGATGAGGTGCGCATCGCCCGCCGAGAGCGATTGGGCCAGGTCCTCGCGCGGCACGTACGGGTGGAACGCAGCCCGCGCGCACTGCGCGTTCTTGAGCGCCTCGGCCACGCCCGCGCGGCGCTTGCCGCCGCCAACGAAGAGGAACTTCAACCGCTCGTCGTCCTTGAGCGCCACGCACGCGTCGGTGATGGTCTCCGCGTCGTGCCCGAGGCCGAAGTTGCCCGAGTACATCACGCAGAACGATTCGCCGACATCCCACTGCGCGCGGTACGGGTTGCCCGCGCGATCGACGGGGTTCAACCCGCCCGTCTCGGCCCACACGGGGATCAGCCGGATGCGATCGTCGGCGATGCCCTTCTCGAGCAGCCGATCGCGCATGCACCGCCCGAGCACGACGTTCACGTGCACGCGCTTCATGATCGCGCGATGGAAGCGCTCGAGCAGGCGGACCAGCACGCCCCTGGGCTTCATCACGCCGCAGGCGACGGGCACGTCGGGGTAGAGGTCCATCACCCAGTACACGGCCTTGGCCCCGCGGAGGTACCGCGCCGCGAGCGCGACACCGACGATGAAGGGCGGCGTCGTGAATCCCACAATCACATCGGGCTTCTTGAGCGTGAGCACACGCCACGAGGCAAGCACGTAAAAGAGCGCGAAGTCGGCGAGGCGAGCGGCGATGCCCGCCTTGCCGAAGATGCTCGTGCCCACGCGGTGGATCTCGATGCCGTCGACCGTCTCACGCTTGGGCAGGCTGCCGCCCTTCTGCCCGTAGATCGATCGGCTCGCCACGGCCGAGACGGTGTGCCCCCGCCGGACGAGCTCGTCGGCGAGGTCCTTGCCCATCTGGGCGGTCGCGACCACGTCGGGGTGGAAGGGCTGATTGAGCAGAACAACGTGCATGGGGTCTGTTTTCGGCTCGAATGCGGGTGGGCGTGAGGGCGGATCGCCGCTGGGTCAAGCGTAGCCGAGGCGGCCGCTCCCGAGCGTGCTCGTGCCCGAACCGAGCCGCGTGCGTGAGCACGCGGAGAGATGTCCACGTCGCCACTCGCTGCCGGCCGACCGGGAGGCGACGAGACGCGCCTGAGACCAGTTGTTGCAGGTCTCGAACATCGCGCCGGTTGCGGGCGTCCATCCGCGTGCTCACGCACGCGGCTCGGTTGGGCGAGCTTGGCGCGTCGGCGGTCAGCGGCGCCGGCCGCCGCGGCGCTCGCCCTTGGTCTCCCGCCGGGCCTTGTCCATGAGCAGCAGCTGCCCGAGGAAGGGGTCGCGCGAGTGCAGGTGGGGCACCACATCGCGGTGCTGACGCATCGCGTCGGAGAAGAACGCGAGGATGCGCCGGTGCAGGAGGATCGAGAAGTTCCGCCCCGGCGGGCGATCGGGGTACGTCGAGCCGAACGCGAACAGCCGGACGCGGATGTTGCCCTGGCACGCCGTCCGCCGCGTCGCGAAACCATCGCGCTGGAGATCGTCGATCAGGCCTGGGATCTCGTCGTCGTCGAACGCGCCGAAGCGTGAGAGCGCGACGCGGAGCACATCCGGATCGGTCGCGGCCGCGTTCAGCTCGGCCCGACCTTGCTTGATCTCGCCGATGATCAGCTCGGTCTGGTCCGGCTGGTGGTCGAGGTCGGCGCTGGCCGAGCGCATCGCGCGGTCGCCGTGGCCGTTGCTCGAGCCGGCGATAAACCGACGCTCGCCCGGGAAGCGAACAGCCAAGATGTCCAGATCGGTCGCGGTGCGCAGCGTGCCGTCATCGTTGATCGCGAGCACGGGCACCTCGGTCATCGTGAAGTAGCCGTTGGCCTTGAGGAAGGCCCGCACCATCGCGACAGCGGGGTCCATACCTACTCCAGGCCCATGCTTGAGAGCCCGAGCTCGTCGATCGCGCCGATGATCGCGCCGTGCACCCGCGGCGGGGCGCAGATCACGCCCCGGTTCTTCTCGAGCCCCCGCCCGTGCCCGAAGTCGAGCTGGTTGCCCGCGATATCGGTGACGGCGGCGCCCGCCTCGGTCGCGACGAGCGCGCCCGCGGCGTGGTCCCAGATCCGCTCGACGTATCCCTTCCGCGTCGGCAGACGGAGGTATGCGTCGGCCTGCCCG